>DHDT01000012.1:0-1471 GCA_002399505.1 Caryophanales bacterium UBA4869
ATCATTGATCAGCAAAGGAGGATGCATAAATGCTTAGCTATACTTTCAAGCAAGACCCGGCGGTCGCAAACAAGGCGGTATTCTATCTAAGGTACTCTAGCGAAAACCAGACTGAGAATTCGATTGAAGGCCAAAGAAGAGAGTGCGAAGAATTCGCCAAGAAACACAATATCGATATCTTAGGAGAGTATGTCGACAGGGCCAAGACAGGTACTAACGACAACCGACCAGATTTCCAGAGGATGATTCACGACTCATACAAGAAAGTCTTTGGGAATGTGATTGTGTGGAAGTCAGATAGATTCAGCCGTGATAGGCTTGATTCCCTCAAGTACCGAAGGGAATTGTTCACCAATGGCGTGAAAGTCCTGTCCGTCACTGAGCCTAATATTGATGGCCCTATGGGAACATTATTTGATTCTATGAATGATGGAATGAATCAGCTTTATTCCGAGGAGCTTTCAGTCAAGGTTAAGCGTGGGCAAAACGAGAACGTCATCAATGGAAAATCATTGGGCGGACGGAGACAGCTTGGGTACAGGATTGTTGACGGACATTATGAGATAGATGAGAAAGAAGGTCCTATCGTTCAGGAGATATTTCAGCTTTACGGAAATGATAGGCTTTCCATACTTGCAATAACACAGAGACTTAAATTCGAAGGGAAAATGAGGAATGAGGGATGCGAAATCACTCATAACTGCATTGAGAAGCTTATCTCATCGGAAAAGTATCTAGGTGTGCTCAAATGCCAGGGCAAAAGAAACGACCACGCCATTCCTCAGTTGGTCAGCCAGGAATTGTTCGATATCTGCCAAAAGCGAAGGACAAAGAGGAAGCACAAGAACTTTGCTATGCGTGGAAAAGAGGAATACTACTTAAGCGGAAAATTTTTTTGCTCTAAATGCGGAGCGCCATATCTTGGAGAGTCTGGGACTTCAAAGAACGGAAAGCTCCATACCTACTACAAATGCAACGGAGCCAAGCATCATCACTGCGATGCTAAAGCCATTCAGAAAGATGCTTTAGAGGAATCAGTCTGCAATGCGATTCTAGGCATTATGAGGAATGATCAGATTGCTGTTGAACTTACAAACTATATCTATGGTCAGCAAAGCAACGAAAGCCCTGAGATAGTCTCTATGAGAGACAGGAGAAAGGAAGTTGATTCTCAGATTGATAATTTTGCCAAGGCTATAGGTATGGGAATCATCACCGAAACAACTAAGAGCACCTTGCTGGCTTTGGAAGCTGAAAGAAAGCAGTTAGATGATGAACTATCGAGGCAATCAATCAGGCTTAAGTTCTTCTCCAAGGAGGAAATAAGGTATGCGATAGGAGAATTAGCAAACTATGATTTCGCTACGCCAAAGCAAAAAAGAGCCTTGCTTAATACGTTTGTAAAGAACATAGAAATAGACGAAAAAGGAAATATTACGCTTCAATTGGACCTTTTCGGATATCTTCCATC
>DHDT01000012.1:1636-1778 GCA_002399505.1 Caryophanales bacterium UBA4869
ATTCGTCGTTATTTAGTGTGGGTAAAAAATCCACACCCATTTAAATAAAAAGCCTAGGCCTTCCTAAAATGTCCCCTGTAAGGCGGGAGTTTCAGTCTGATGCCTTGCTTTTTCGCTATTGAGTCGAGACCCGCCAGTGGCG
>DHDT01000012.1:1827-3587 GCA_002399505.1 Caryophanales bacterium UBA4869
TGAGTCGAGACCCGCCAGTGGCGGATTATGGCGGATTAAGATATAATTTTTAAAAGAGGAAAAAAAGATGAGCAAAATATTTGTTTATTATAGTGAGACTGGAAACGGTGACGCTGTAGCTTCATTGTTTAAGGAAAACGGATATGAGATTCTGAAATTGAAACCTGAAAAACCTCTTCCTAAGATGATGTTCTTCAAGATGATGGCCGGCGGTTTTCAGGCTTTGAGAAATAAGCCTACCTTTGCTTTGCCCTATTCATTCAAAAAAGAAGACTATGATTCCATAGTTATAGGAACACCTATTTGGAATGGTCGTTTCACACCTCTTATCAACACGTTTATTTTTGAAAACAAACTGACTTCTTTTTCTCTTGTTGTCTATAGCGGGGGCGGAGAGGCCAGTAAGGCTAAAGAAAGAATGCTCAATGATAAAAGACTTAGTATTCCTTATTATATAGATCTGAAAGAACCAAAGAGAAACATCGAAGCAGCCAAGTCTGCTCTTTCTGAGTTCTTCGACTGAAAAACAAGAAGAAGTTATAGGGTGAAAACAAAGGGCTTTATTTGATTATCGGCTGGTTTTTCTGATAGCGGAAGAAAACCAAGTTCTCACAGACACAGGAGACGAGGACCGAAAGAAACATGAGTATGCAGCATATGAAGTAGGCATAATCACTGAAGGAGGCCTTAGACGCCACCTGGTTTGACATCCTCAGGAAAATCAGTTTTAAGGTCTTGGTGTCATTGAGAAAGAAAAAGGCTGAAAAAGTAACGAGCTTAATAAGTGAGAGTGTTATCGATATGATAATCAAAAAAACTTTTCTTCTTTTCATAAACGAGAGAAAACAGATAGCTGAAAAGACTGAGAGAAAAGTAATGACTAAGAACTGAGTAAGCTGAGGCATAAAGCTTTCCATAGCCAGAGAATCAACCAGGTAAAAAAGAATACAGGAAACATAGCAGCTTATCGATATCCAGAAAGAGAGTGGGATTTTTTCGACATTCTGGCTCATTCCATTACCCCTTTAGATTTATATATACTCTACTAAGAACTCGAATGTTCTTATGCGATATTATCAGTATCAGGTGTTTTCTCAACTAAAATAAGGAATTCTCTATTCTTATTAAACCACAATGAGATATTAAAAGCACGGAATACGCCTTTAGTCAGAAGTCTATACATATTTATCAGCATCTGATTATTGACGGATAACGGCTATTTAAAGTTCTTTGAAACCCCTTTGAACTATTGTATAATTAAACTAATGTATCGTTATTGAAGGAAAACTCATGGATAAAAACATCAGAATTATTGAAATCAAGAAGAGTGTTTTTGCTAAGAATGAGATTGATGCCGATGAACTCAGAAAGAAGATGAAGGCCCAGAAAACCTTTCTTATTAATATTATGTCTTCTCCCGGAAGCGGAAAAACCACTCTGCTTACCGCTCTCATCAATCAATTGAAGGGACGCCTCAAGATCGGAGTTATGGAAGCTGATATCGATTCTGATGTCGATGCTAAGAGCATCGCCATGAATACCGGTGTCGAAGCTATTCAGCTTCATACAGGCGGCATGTGTCATCTGGATGCTCAGATGACTAAGCAGGGACTCGACAACATTGAAGGCAAGAACCTCGATCTGATCTTCTTAGAAAATGTCGGAAATCTCGTCTGCCCGGCTGAGTTTGATACCGGAGCCAGCCTGAATGCGACTATCCTCTCTGTTCCGGAAGGCGATGACAAACCTCTTAAGTATCC
>DHDT01000012.1:3700-3939 GCA_002399505.1 Caryophanales bacterium UBA4869
GCAAACCTCTTAAGTATCCTCTTATGTATGAAGTCTGCAATCTAGTCATCATCTCTAAGCTTGATACTCTGCCTGTTTTCGATTTCAGCATTGAGAAAGCTGAGAAGAACATACATAGACGTAATCCTAAGGCCAAAATAATGTTCGTCTCCGCCAAGACCGGAGAAGGAATAACAGAATTGGCTGAATACCTATATGAGACTATTCACAATTGGCAAGGAGAGTAACATATGCCTGAA
>DHDT01000001.1:0-936 GCA_002399505.1 Caryophanales bacterium UBA4869
CCTTGAAACTCGTTGTAAGCTTGGCGGGAAAGAGGAAGTGACAAAAGTATTTCCGTCTCGTTTTTGATCATTTTTTCCTCGATAGCTTTAGAGTATTCCGGACGATCCATGGCAGCTTTTTTCAATTCCAACGCCGGTTCGTTGAGTCTTTCATTTTCAGATATTGGCAATTTGGTGGGATTTTCAGGCAAATCCCTATTGTATCTATCCCGGCCACTTTTGTTTCCGTATTTTTTTGGACTGGTTTTTTCAGCTGGTTTCTTCTCGCTTTCCTTAGCGTAAATAATCTTGTTCAGAGTTTGCTCTGACAAAGTTGTTTTCCGGCTAAGTAGCCTTAAATCACGTGATTTATCAACTTCACTCAAAGATAGAAAATAGGGAGTCCCCTTCTTGATGAAAGTTTCGATTTCCAAAGTGTCCAGAAGTTTCTGTCTGCCCTTGAGGGTACGCCCCAAAAGGAACAGGAAAGGATCAAAGAGCTGATTAAGTTCTTTTTTCAGTTCATCTTCCCCAAGGGTGGTCAGTACTTCATCAGCGTCTTTTCCGCCTTTGAACTTACCGACGACTCGCATCGGAATTCCGGCTTTCAAAAGAAGAGGCAGGCATCTTTCAATGCCAATCTGACCGGGCTCGTCAGAGTCAAGACAGAGACGCACTTCACAGTCAAGACTCTTCAAAGCCTCGACGTGTCTTGGAGTCAATGCCGTTCCCATCGTCCCACAGACGGAATTTATTCCGGCTCTGGTGGCAGCGATGACATCCATAAATCCTTCCATCAGATAGATGTAGCCGTCGCGCCTGACGGTGTCTTTGGCTTTGGCGTAATGATAGAGGATTTCGTTTTTATGGAACAAGTCGGTCTCAGGATAATTGATGTATTTTCCACCCGTCTGTTCTGGAGAAATCAGTCTTCCTGAGAAAGCGACGATCTTACCG
>DHDT01000001.1:1030-4114 GCA_002399505.1 Caryophanales bacterium UBA4869
TTCCTGAGAAAGCGACGATCTTGCCGTAATTGTCTTCGATAGGAAACATTATCCGCTCTTGATAGCGGTCTTTTAGTTCAGCGGAATTTCCGATGATGCCGGCTTTTTCAAGAGTGGAGACTTCAAATCCGTTTTTTCTCAGTGAGTTGATGGCATCTTTAGGGTCTTTGGGGGCATAGCCGATACCAAAATGCTCGATGATGTCAGAGGGAATCTTTCTGCCTTCAAGATACTTTCTCCCCTTTTCGCCTTCATTGGACTGAAGAGAAAGAGAATAGAATTTTTCCAGAGTCTTCAAAGCCTCAAGTTCATCTTTGTATTTGGCGCTGATGGTATCGGTTCTCGTTGGATGATTTAGACTGGTTGGAAGAGGAATAGAGCAGATTTCGCAGACTTTCTTCAAAGCGTCTAACTTTGAAAGGTGAGCGTATTTTTCAGCAAAAGAAATACTGTCTCCGCCCGTATTGCAGACAAAGCATTTGAAAGTGTTTCTCTTAGGAGAGACACGCATGGAAGGATGGGAGTCATTATGAAAAGGGCAGATTGCCATGTAGACATCGCCTTTTCTTACTAAAGCCTGAGCTCCAAGATAATATGAGACTACCTTGACAATGTCTGACTTAGCGCTGATTTCCCGGAAGATATTCTCCCCGTTTTCACTCTCAAAGCTCAAGTTCGACTCCTTACTTGACCTTCTTAGAATCTAAGAAAGAGCGAACATAAGACTTAATAGAAGAAATCTTGATTCTTTCCTGCTTCATGCTGTCACGTTCACGGATGGTGACCATGGAGTCATTTTCGGAATCAAAATCATAAGTTACACAGAAAGGAGTTCCGATAGCATCTTCACGGCGATAACGCTTGCCAATTGAGCCCGTGGTATCGAAGATAGTGTCAAAGTCTTCTCTGACATCATCAAAGACAGTCTTGGCTTTTTCATTGAGCTTATTGCTAAGAGGCATGATGGCGATAGTGTAAGGAGAAAGCTCAGGTTCAAGATGCATGACAATACGGCTGTCTTTGCCTCCGTCCAATTCTTCGACGTCATAAGAGTCACATAAAAGAGCCAACATCAGACGGTCTAAGCCAAAGGAAGGCTCAACAACATGGGGCAGATAACGAGTATTGGTTTCAGGATCAAGATAAGTGAGATCCTGACCGGAAGCCTGTTGATGGCGTCCTAAATCATAGTCACCGCGGCAGGCGATGCCCATAAGCTCACCCCAGCCGATAGTAGGGAAGAGATATTCGATATCAGTAGTTCCGGTCGAATAGAAAGCCAGTTCAGCCGGCTCATGATCACGGAAACGGACCTTTTCGTCTTTGAGTCCCAGTTTTTCGACAAAGGCTTTGCAGTTTTCCTTATAGAAAGAAAACCACTGCTGATCTTCGCCGGGCTTGAAGAAGAACTCAATTTCCATCTGTTCGAATTCACGGGTACGGAAAGTGAAGTTGCCGGGAGTGATTTCGTTTCTGAAGGCCTTGCCAATATCACAGATGCCGATAGGAAGCTTTCTTCTGGTTGTTCTCATGACATTCTTGAAGTTGACAAAAATACCCTGAGCAGTTTCAGGACGCAGATAGACCGTCGAAGTTTTCTCTTCCGTGACACCGATAAAAGTCTTGAACATCATCTGGAACTGGCGGATAGGGGTAAACTCGCTCTTGCCACATTTCGGGCAGACGATTTTTCCTGACTGGACGATGTCATTTAACTGTTCCTGATTGAGTCCGTCGACATCAAGATCAGGCATTTCCTTTTTCACTAAGTCATCAGCGCGGAAACGGGAATGACAATACTTGCAGTCGATGAGAGGATCATGGAAATTGGCAACGTGGCCAGTAGCTTCCCAGACCTTCGGATTCATGATGATAGCCGGATCAATCTGCACGTTATACTCAATGCCGCGGACAAAATGTCTGAGCCAGAGATCTTTTACATGATTCTTAAGCAAAGCGCCTAAAGGGCCGTAGTCCCAGGAATTAGAGAGACCACCGTAAACTTCGCTTCCAGGATAGATAAAACCGGAAGTTACCAGATGGGTCGTAATCTCTTCGAATGAATGTTCTTTGTCTGCCATAATGTTACCTCTTTTTGATACCTACAAAGTATACCATAATAAACACGCTGAGAACTCTAATTATCGCTCACTGACTTAAGGAAAAGCGGATAGGTCCTGATGGGCTTTAAGTCGAAGTAGTCGACGAGATTCTCCAAGAGTTCATTCAGGACGTGAATCCCTGAATTTTTAGGGGCTCTTTTAAGAAGAATATCAGGGGAAATATCCATGAAGGCGAAGCGGAGAACATATAAATCCATCTTGTCTTTGACTTTCAAATCGGTTTTGGAGAGACAGTCCTTGCAGATGAACCCTCCGTCTTTCAGAGAATAAGACACAAGATTCTCTTTCTTGCCGCATATAACGCAAGTCTGGCAATTCATCTTCAGTCCCAGGGACTTATATAGAGAACCTAGAAGAAGCAAAGACAGGGAGAGAGAATCACCGCCCTCCTGAAGACTTTTAATGATGGCACTGACATCAAGATAGGGGTAGGAATCGCCATAGCGAAAAAGCGATACCGACAGTTCGTTTAAAAGCATCATGAAGATGCTCATCTTGTAATCGGTGTAAACCAAAGAAGCATCACCTAAAAGATAAACGGAAGAAGCGATGAGAGGACCGTCCTGGTGTTTCGTATATTCGATTTTGAGATGATTTCCAGATATCAGCAAAGCCTTCAGGGAGCTTTTGTTTTTGTATACTCCCTTAGCCAAAAAAGAAAGAAGCCCCTCTTGGCTGGCAAAAGAAACTATGGCGCTGTCATCCTGATACTGAGTCGAACCTAAGACAATGCCTTCACAGATTTCCTTCTGGCCCTTGATCATTTTTCCTCAAAACCGAATTTCTTAAGATATTTCTCGGAATTTCTCCAATCCGGGATGCATTTGACTAAGAGGGACACCGCACAGCGTTTTCCAAAATAAGAGCTTATCGAACCTTCGCTGTAACGGGAAATCGAGCTGATCATCTTGCCGTTTTTACCGACCACGATTCCTTTTTCGGAATCTTTCTCGACGATTGG
>DHDT01000001.1:4212-5276 GCA_002399505.1 Caryophanales bacterium UBA4869
ATTCCTTTTTCAGAATCTTTCTCAACGATGATGTCGGCAAAGACTTCCATAGAATCTTCTTCCTCCTCGACCTTCTTCATATCGACATAGATGGAGTGAGGAACTTCTTTGGAAAGAAGGCGCATACATTTTTCACGGATTATCTCGGAGATGATAAATTCCTTGGGACGATCGGAGACCATGTTGTCAGGGTAGAGTTCATCAGCTTCCGGAAGTTTGTCTTTGATAGTCTTGATGAGTTCATCGATGCCATAGTTATTGATAGCACTAGTTCTGACAACGGTGACATTAGGAAGGACGTCGAGATATCTCTTCAGTCTTTCTTCGCCGATATCAGCTTTGACGTCATCGATCTTATTGAAGGCGAGAATGACGGGTACATCCACTGTTTTCAGTTTCTCAGCTAAATCAAATGAAGGTACCTCAGTTGCGTCGATAACGTAGACAATAAGGTCAACTCCCTCTTTGGCGCTTTCAGCGTCACGTAAGAGAATGGAACCTAATTTTCCGTGTGGCTTAAAGACACCGGGGGTATCGGTGAAGACGATTTGGCTGTCCTTGTCGTTATAGATGGCGTGGATATTGTCTCTCGTAGTCTGAGGTTTGCTGGAAACCGGCAGTAACTTAAAGCCAAGACACTTATTGATAATGGTCGATTTGCCCGCATTGGCACGGCCATAGACACAGACGATTCCGACTTTTTTCATGCTAGAAGATCCTCTTTTGTGAACGTATAGGGCAATAATTCTCGAACCGTCTTGGAGAGGCTCTTCTTAAAAGTCTTGTTGTAGATATAGACCGGACAGTCAAGATTCATCAGCTCGCTCATGACCTGACGGCAGACACCGCAGGGTGTTCCGACATTGCTGCTCGAGGTCACTAATCCTAAGGCGACGATGTCAGCCTTCAGATAACCTTGAGCATAAGTCGAGAAGAGGGCGACTCTTTCTCCGCACATCGAGGCCGGATAGGAAGAATTTTCGATATTGAAGCCCTGATGGTATTTCCCGTCTTTGGTAACGACAACTGCTCCGACCTTGAAATGAGAATATGTGGCCAGAGAG
>DHDT01000001.1:5379-5552 GCA_002399505.1 Caryophanales bacterium UBA4869
GAATATGTGGCCAGAGAGTGGCTCTGGGCAATTTTCAGATTGGCGATGAGTTTCTTGGAATCGGTATAGAAATCGATTGGGAGAGTATCAAGGATCTTGTTTTGAAGAGCGAACATCTCTTCCGCCTGTTTTTCACTGTCATGGTGTTCGTAGCCAAAGATGTGCAGAAGACC
>DHDT01000001.1:5741-8631 GCA_002399505.1 Caryophanales bacterium UBA4869
AGGCTCCGGTATGAAGTCAGCTTCTCGATAGGCAAAGGTGAGAACATCGGTGGGACGGTCCATCTTTCGGTATTTCAAGTTTAGGCCGTGCATCTCTTCTTCCCCGACTAAAGAGAGGGACAATTCAAATTTCCCTTCTTTCTTCAGAAAAGACAAGGTATAGGCAAAAACCTCATCAAACATCTTTTCCAGGTCTTTTTTCTGACCGGTCTTATCAAGATAATCAACTGTCAGTGTGTTTTCTTTCTCCATCATCTTCACCTCCACTAGTCTTATTAGTATTACTAGTATAGCTTATGGCTTGGCCTTTATTAAGCAAAAAATGGGGCAAATTCATGGAAAGAGAATTTATCAGACTGACTCTCTTCTCTTCTTCGTAGACTGTCTGAAACATTTTCTCTACCCCATGGGCAATAGTAAGACACAGGGCAAAGTGGAAAAGGAAGTAATTGAGAGTGACGTTTTCGTTTAGATACATGATGACAAATAAGGCTGAGCCAATGGCAGAAAGACCAACTACATATAAGGCAAAGAAGGAAAAAAGAAAATCCTTGGCTTTCTTATCAGATTCAGTAAAAGCTTTTTCATCGGGAACATCTTTCAGGCTTTTAAGATAAGAAGACTCATATTGAGAACAGACCCGGTCATAATTTCCTTTGCTCATCCTTCTTTCCACTCTCAGAAGTCCGAATATTATCGACATCAAAGCCAGAATAGTCAGATAGACTCCGTTTGCAAGGAGAAGGAAAAGAAGGAAAACCGTCAATACGCAGTAAGAGAGCAAAGTGGAATAGTTGCTGATAGTCAAAGCGATCACTTTCGACAGAAAAGAGTAGTCTTCCTTCTCCTTGCTGACTTTCATATAAGGAAGCAAAACCCGGGAATTCAGCTTTTTCCGTAATCGGAAGTTATAGAGTATCTGCAGGAAAACAAAGAACAGGGATAAAATTCCAAAAGCGATGATAATCTGTATAGGTCTTTCATCATTCAGCATATACCCTAAAAGCACAAAAGAAATTGTTTCCAGTATAAACAAGGCCAGATAAAGAAGCTTTTCAGATGTTTTGAGCAAAGATGATTTTTCTATTGTCTGTTTCTTCTGACTGTTTTTCCTGATCAGAAACTTCCCTGTCGACAAAGAACTGAAGCTGTTCTTCTTCAAGGAAAGAGGACCGAATTGCGGATCGTCGTAAAAGACTTTTTTCTTAGTGATCTTTTTGACTAAGACAAAATGAAAAACATCGTCGTTTCTGACTTGGCATATGGCCGGCAGATTCGCCTTAGTCAGAGAATCAAGGTCATTTACCTCGTATCCTTCATAGTCAGCCTTCCATCCCCGGAGTTCTTTCTGCATCGAATCAAAATCACAGCACTCTTCCCTAATTTCCGCTACTTTAAACCCGCTGTCATCATAAAGAGAAAACAGCAGATCCCGAATGCAGGCTTTGCCGCATTCTTTCTCAAAGCTTTGATATACCATATCATGCCCTCCACCTACTATTAGGCCAGAGGACAGGAAATTTTCAGTAAAATCAAAGAATCAGATCTTTTATTTTTATTTCAGCAGCTAATTTCTCAGATATTTCCATCGCTTCGTTCTTGTTGGCAGACTTGGAAAAATAAGAACCGACTGTCGAAGAAAGAGTATGAGGGGTCTCAAGACTGAAAAAAGTAATCCGTCCTTTTTCCAGCCTCGACTTCAGTAAAGGCAAGAGATAGTCGTCGAAGACAGAAAAGTCGAATCGCGGGAGTTTTTCGATATTCTCAAGGATCAGACACTGAGAATTCTTAGCTGTATCATAATCAGCTAAGGCTTTTTCCTTAAGATAATAGTCGCGGTCCAAAAGGGAAAGGAAGAGGTCATCGGCTTTGATATAGGAGGTCTTCAGGCCTTTTTTGCCGCCTGTAAAAGCCGTCAGGCATAAAAGACGATTAGAGATTTCCGGACTCTGTTTACTGAAAAAGACGATGCCTTTATTTGATTTGTCTTTGCTAAAGGAATTGATGGCATCTTTTGTCATCATCAGGGCCTTAGCTGTATCTTTCATCTTTAAAAGGTTATCGCCCTTTTTAAGAGTATCTAAAAGCAATTGGCAGTTATTGTAGATAATACCTCTTTTTATATCAGCAGGCCTGATATTGGAAAGAGCCTTGTCTATTTCTTTCTGATAAACACAGGGAAGAACTTCGGTGCGTATCTGATCTAAGCTCTTATCATAGACTGGAGTAAGAACATAGCCGGGTCTTTTCTTAGGACATAAAGAAAGTTTCCCCTGGCATTCCAGGCAGATTTTTCGATCCTCAAGATAGAGATAAATATCACCCAGGGAGTTTTCTTTGGTCTTATCGGTCTGACAGAGTTTTCTGATTTTAGATAAGCCTTTGACATCGCCTAAAGAGTCTTTTTCTATTCCGTCAACAAGCTCATCCCGACTTTCATCGGAAAGACTGAAAGTGGCTTTTTTCTTAAAGCGGAGTTTATCTAATTCCTTCAGTTTTTCTTGATATGTCATATGCCTAAATCGTCGGAAAGCTTCTTGATGTCATCAAGTCCGACTTCTTTCGTTCCAGAATCATCACCGTCGTCATCTTTAGTCTTCCGGACGGTTTTCCTTCGGCGTCCAAGCTTTTGATTCTTTTCATACTCTCGGTCTGTCAAGTAAACCATTGCGGTATAGCAATCGTTTATCTTTGAGGCGGAAAGAGAATAAGCAACTTTTTCTATAAACAACGTATTGAACTCATTGTTAGTCTGTTTAAGCGAATAATCAAGGATGACATTTATCAGTCCGTTTGAAAACCCGAGATCCTTCTTCAGCTTCTCGATTTCATTGAGCATGAAGGAAGCTGGAGCAGCGTTTACCAAGCTGAAGAGGAATGACTGAGGAGT
>DHDT01000040.1:0-232 GCA_002399505.1 Caryophanales bacterium UBA4869
TAAGTTCTTCATCCAACTGTTTGATTTCCTTGTGTAGAGCGACAGTGTGCTTTTCCAGATAGGCCAGACGGTCTCTCAGTTTGCTTGTTGACCTGTGTGTGCGTATTCTTTCCGGTTTGCTTTCTTTCTTCTTCTCTTCAAGAATCACTTCTTTTTCCAGGTATTCGGAGACAGAACAGGTATATCTGTTTATTGAAGTGCCTTCAAAAACCAGAAGAGTATCACAGATCTT
>DHDT01000040.1:342-1905 GCA_002399505.1 Caryophanales bacterium UBA4869
ACCAGAAGAGTATCACAGATCTTATCTAAGAAATAACGATCGTGAGAGACGACTAAAACCGGTCCTTTGAAATTATCGAGGTAGTTTTCCAATACTTCCAAGGTGTAGATATCAAGATCATTAGTCGGTTCATCGAGAATAAGGATGTTAGGATTTGACATCAGGACCTTCAGAAGCTGAAGTCTTCTCTTTTCTCCGCCGCTGAGAACTTTTATTGGAGAATACTGCTTGTTGGAGTCAAAGAGAAAAGTCTCCAATAACTGTTTTGCCGATATCTCTCCATCCAAGGTTTCGATTCTGGTTCCGACTCTGGAAATGAAGTCGATGACTTTGTCCTCAGGATTCATCTCTTCCAGTTCCTGAGCAAAGTAACCGATTTTAACTGTTTCTCCAATTAGGATATTACCCTGGTCGAGTTTGGTTTTACCCATGATAGCCTTAAACAGAGTTGATTTGCCGCATCCGTTATTGCCGATGATGCCAGTTCTTGAATATCGAGGCAGACTATAACTGAAATCACTGAAAAGCAATTTTCCTTCAATGCTCTTAGTTGCATGTTCGATTTCGATGGCCGTATTGCCAAGTCTAGTCGTCAATGAAGACATGCTGAGCTTTGAGTCTTTTTCAAATTGAATGGCGGAAAGTTTCTCAAATCTCTGAATTCGGCTTTTCTGTTTTGTTGATCTGGCAGGAGCGCCGGCTCTAATCCAGGCCAGTTCGTTTTTTAAAAGAGAACGGACCTTCTGCTCCTGATGGGCTTGGTTCATTTCTCTCTGTTCTTTCATTTCCAGGTATTTGGAATAGTTGGCCTCATAAGAATAGACAGAACCATTATCAAGCTCTAACATCTTCGAACAGATTCTCTCTAGGAAATATCGGTCGTGAGTGATTAGAAGCAGGCCATGAGTCCATTTGGTCAGATAGTTTTCGAGCCAGAGAATAGTATCTTGGTCGAGATGATTGGTCGGTTCGTCTAGAAGGAGAATATCGCAATAAGAAAGAAGGGCAATCGCCAAAGACAGTCTCTTTCTCTCTCCGCCTGACAGGGTTTTGCAAAGAGCGTCATGATTAGTGAGCTTGAGATGATTGAGCATCGACTTGATTTCATAATCGGGGACGGGATGTTCTTTTGTCCCTCTGGATGCTATAGCTGAATATACAGTCTCACCTTCTTTGAAGGTCTGATTCTGTTCTAGATAATTAAGCTTGATATTTCCGGATCTTACAATCGTCCCAGATACTGGCTTTTCTTCTCCGATGACTAATTTCATCAGAGTCGATTTCCCGGAACCGTTGACTCCCATAAGACCGATTTTCTCTTTTTCGGTGATCGAAAAAGAAGCATCTTTTAGAAGATACCTGTCGACATATTTAAAAGAAACGTTTTGGAATGTGATGACCATTGATTAAACCTCATTGATTATATAACGAACCTGAATGATAACACGAACTCTTTCTCTAAAAAAGGCTGAAGATCATTCAGCCTTTCTTTTGAATTTGAGTGAAACTACTCAGATATTACTTGATGATATCCATTCCCATATAAGGACGGAGAACTTCAGG
>DHDT01000040.1:2060-6043 GCA_002399505.1 Caryophanales bacterium UBA4869
GCCAGGCCAGAGCCATTGAGCATATGAACGTATTCAGTCTTGGAATCTTTGTCTCTCTTAAATCTGATGTTCATACGGCGAGCCTGATAGTCGAGATCGTTGGAGCAGGAAGAGATCTCTTTGTAGTTTTTGGTAGTAGGAACATAGAGTCCGTCCTTCTCTTCATAATCGTTATAGGAAGGAAGCCAGACTTCAAGATCAAAGGTCTTGGTGGAGGAGAATCCGACATCACCGGTAGAGAGGCAGACTCTTCTATAAGGAAGCTTCAGTAACTCTAAGATGGTTTCAGCTTCTCTGGTTAAAGATTCGAGTTCTTCGAACGATTTCTCAGGAAGACAATATTTGACTAATTCGACTTTCTGGAACTGATGCTGACGGATGATTCCGCGAGTATCACGGCCGGCGGCACCGGCTTCGGCACGGAAGCAGGAAGAATAAGCGCAGAACCATTTGGGGAGATCTTCAGCCTTGAGGATCTCGTCACGATAATAATTGGTGACTGGGACTTCGGCAGTCGGGATCATCCAGAAATCACCGGGAGTGGTGTTATAAGCCTGATCGGCAAATTTAGGAAGCTGACCAGAACCGGTCAGAGAATCGGTATTGACCATATAAGGAGGTAAGATTTCTTTATATCCGGCTTTGGTATGGGTGTCGAGCATGAAAGCAGCTAAGGATCTTTCGAGTTTGGCAAAAGCACCGAGGTAGAAAGTGAAGCGGGTTCCGCTTACTTTGGCAGCTCGGTCAAAATCAAAATATCCAAGTTTCAGACCTAAATCCCAGTGAGCGGTGGGTTTGAACTTGAAGGTAGTGGGTTCACCGACAAACTTCTCAGGACGGTTATATGTATCATTAAGACCGATAGGAAGAGAGGCATCCGGGACATTAGGGGTCTTCAGCATCATCTGATGGATTTCTTCATCGATTTTGGCTCTTTCTTCATCTAAACGGGCGATTTCTTCCTTGTCAAAAGAAATCTTCTCCATGACAGCCTTGGCTTCTTCGTCTTTATGCTGGGCTTTGAGCTTTCCGATTTCCTTTGACTGGGAATTTCTTTCAGCCTTCAGAGCATCAGCTTTGACGATGAGATCTCTTCTTTTCTCATCGAGACTTGGTAACTCGCGAAGATATGAATAGTCTCCGTTTCTAGTGTTGAGTCTCTTGATTACATCTTCCAGATTGTCAATGACGTATTTGGTATCTAACATGTTTTGTGTCTCCTTCTAAGGTATGACATATAAAAATATAGTCTTTTATATTACCTTATTCAAGTTTACTTGAACCAGTCCAGCTCTTTAATGAACTAATTGCCTCTTCAGACTTGTTTTTGAAGGCGATATCTCTCACAGCCTGATAGAGAGAGGGGAAGTCTTTGGGGATGATGGTATTATGCTCGTTGATGAGGTCTTGAAGAGTAAGAGGCTTATAGGCGATAAGAGGAATATGATGAAGAATAAGGTCCAAAAGAATGATTGGAGAGGCTAATACGCCTTGTAGGAATATCACTCCGTTTATTTCCATAAGACCTGAATGATAAAGCTCTTCCGGAAGATAGTTCTCATAACGGATGTTGTCGGTGTCGTTGTCAGTGAACTTCTCTAAAAGCTTCTTGTTGACGAACTCTCTTCCGCTATGACCGAAGAAGATGAATTCTTTATCCGGATTCAAACGGGCCAGACTTTCGAATAATTCAAACTGCATTCTGTTTCCGTAGGTCCCAAAAGATGCGATTATCGGTTTGCTTTTAGGTATGTGGTAGTAAGAACGGAAGGCATTCCTTTCGCTGTTTGGCATATCGTCGTTATGAAAAGTCGGAAATGGCTGAATAACAAGAGGTTCTTTTGAAATTCCCATTTTTTTCAGAAAGAGGCTTTGAGACTTAGCGAAGACCAGTAGTCTGTCAGCGCGAGGATAAAGATTAAAAGCGGTCTGAGCTAAGACTAAGTGTCTTTCGTCTCCTTTTCCGACAATGCTGAAATCGGTGATGTCGTTGCAGCAGATGACGGATGTTTTGATGTCACCGCGGGAATTGATCACACTCAGAAAAGCCAGAAAATCTTCCGCAGAGAAAAAAAGAGCGTCTTTGACGTCTTCGTCTAAGTTATAGGTGAATTCTAAATCATCGGAGTCGGCGAAACGATGAAGGAAAGCATTTTTGGTGACGAATCTCAAAGAGGAATTTGATTTTGCTTTGTCAAAACCGATAAATATCTTTTTTCTCATACGAAAATTATAAAGCCTTTGAGGTCGGTTAGCAAAACTTAACATAAGAAAAAGGGCTGTTACTGATCGTGATCAATAACAGCCCCGGTTCATTTATTCTTCGTCGTCAGGATTTTCGCTCTTGGCGCGTTTGAGAAGTTCCTTCATCGCTTTTTCGTCTTCGTCAGTATCGACAGGCAGAGAATCATTTTCGTTTACGGGTTCTTTGGCTTCATATTCCTGGCTGGAAGGTTCAATAGAACATGAGGAGATATGTTCCTTGTCACGCAAAGTGATCATCTTGACGCCGACTGTTGCTCTGGAAGTTTCATTGACCTGAGTCAGAGAGGAACGGATGGTGGTGCCGTGATCGGTGATGATGATGATATCTTCATCTCCGTGTACGGTCTTGATGGCGACTAAGCCGCCGTTCTTTTCACCGGCCTTGATGGTCTTGACGCCTTTTCCGCCGCGGTTGGTGATTCTGTAGGCAGTACCGTCAGTGATCTTTCCATAGCCGTTTTCGGACAATGAGAAGATCTTGCTGCCTTCAATAGAAGTGACAACACCGACAATTCTTTCATTGTCGGGAATATCCATTCCGCGGACACCGGCAGCTGTTCTGCCCATAGAACGGACGGCGTCTTCCTTGAAAGTGCAGACCTTGCCTTCGCTTGATCCTAAACTGACAAGGGCATTTCCGTCAGTGGCTTTGACATCTAATAGTTCATCTCCGTCTCTTAAGACAACGGCAATCTTTCCGTTAGATTGGATGTTTTCAAAGTCTTTGACGTCGCATCTCTTCACGATGCCTTTCTTAGTGCAGAACAGGAGATAGTGACCATCAGAATAATCATCTATGGAGATGATGGAGTTGATCAGCTCACCCTTTTGCATCTTATTGAGCATATTGATGATCGGAACACCTTTTGAAGTACGGCTTCCTTCCTGAATCTGATAGCCTCGTGTTCTGAATACACGACCGGTATTGGTGAAGAAGAGAACATCGGTCTTGGTCTTGGAATGACGAAGGATTTTGACATCGTCATCATCCTTGGTCTGCATGCCCTTGATTCCGATTCCTCCACGGTTCTGAACCTTGAATTCACTGGGATCGACACGCTTGATATATCCGGCATCGGTCAGGATGACCAGGATTTCACGGTCGGGAATGAGGTCTTCATCGGAAGAGTCATAATCGTAGTCGGAGATTTCTGTTCGCCGGTCGTCTCCATAGCTCTTCTTGATGGATTCCAGCTCGGAGATGAGAGTATCTTCGAGAACAACCTTATCAGCAAGAATAGAATTGTATTTCTTGCAGTCTTCTTCTAATCCGGACTTTTCGTTTGCATACTTATCATGCTCAAGACCAGTAAGCTTTCTTAACTGCATGTCGAGAATTGCCTTGCATTGATCGTCGTCAAAATGGAATCTCTCTTCAAGACGCTTAGTGGCTTCTTCATTGGTCTTTGAAGAACGGATGATGTGGATGGTTTCATCGATGGCATCAGCGACTGTGAGGATGGCATCCAGAATATGGATACGGGCCAGAGCCTTCTTCAAATCATATTTCGTACGGTTGGTGATGATGCTTTCCTGGAAGCGGATATAAATATCTAAAGCCTGTCTTATCGACAAGACCTTAGGTGTTCCGTTATCCAGAGCCAGCATATTGACAGCGAATGATGACTGGAGTGAAGTATATTTGAAAAGATGGTTGAGTACTAAGTTAGGTTCAGCGTTTTTCTTCAGTCCGACGACAAAATGGGTACCCATTTTCT
>DHDT01000040.1:6153-6546 GCA_002399505.1 Caryophanales bacterium UBA4869
GACAAAATGGGTACCCATTTTCTGAGAGGAGTAATCAGCGACGCTGGAGATTCCCTCAATCTTCTTATCATCAGCCAATTCAGCGATCTTTTTGGCCAGATCTCTCTTGTTGACCATGTAAGGAAGCTGATTGAAGACTATTTCCTGTCGTCCGTCTTTGTCATTGATTTCATAACGGGCGCGGACCTTGACTGATCCATGTCCGGTTTCAAAATACTTTCTGATTCCGCTTCTGCCTAAGATGATTCCGCCGCCTGGGAAATCAGGTCCCTTCATGATTTCCATGATGTCTTCGACGGTCATCTCGGGGTTCTTGATCAAAGTCTGAATGGCATTGATGGTTTCAGTGAGGTTATGAGGAGGTATCGAAGTAGCCATACCGACAGCAATACC
>DHDT01000033.1:0-179 GCA_002399505.1 Caryophanales bacterium UBA4869
AAGCCTTTCTTGTTCATTAAGGTTTCATGATTGCCTTTCTCGATGATATGGCCGTCTTTCAAAACGAGAATCAAGTCAGCTCCTTTAATGGTTGATAAGCGGTGAGCAATGACAATGGAGGTTTTCTTAGCCATCATCTTGTCGAAGGCTTCACCAATCTTCTTTTCGGTTCTGGTATC
>DHDT01000033.1:508-754 GCA_002399505.1 Caryophanales bacterium UBA4869
ACATTTTCGAGGATGGTGCCTTTAAAGACCCAAGTATCCTGAAGCACCATTCCGAAATTGCTTCTTAAGGAAGACTTTCTAATGTCAGTTCCTTTAATTCCGTTATAGGTCACATCCCCTTTGACAGGATCATAGAATCTCATTAAGACATTGATTAAAGTGGTCTTACCGGCTCCGGTGGGTCCAACAATCGCAACCTTTTCACCTTCTTTGATGGTTTGGCTAAAGTCTTCAATCAGATGCTGA
>DHDT01000033.1:987-4092 GCA_002399505.1 Caryophanales bacterium UBA4869
AAGGAGAAAGAAGCCGTTTCAAACTCTGAGACAACGGAGGAGATTTCATTGAAAGGCTTTGTATATTCGGTAGTGTAGCTTAAGAAAGAAGATAAGGAACCGATAGTCATAGCAAGTATAGGATAACTAGCGGTATACATAATCATGATGATACCGGAGATTCCGATGATGGCATAGATAGTATTATTGACAAGCCTTGTTGAGGGATTAGTCCAGCTAGCCGAGAACTGAGCTACTTGTCCTTCTTTTCTTAGCTTTTCATCTCTCTCTTTGAACTCATCCAATGATCTTTCTTGGTAGTTAAGAGACTGAATAGTAGAAGCGTTGTTGATGGATTCTAGGGATAATGAGTTTAAGTCAGACATCAATTGAGCCTGCTTCTTGAAGTGCTTGTGGGAGAAAGTAGCTACAAACTTGCTGACTAGGATACTTAAGGGTGAAAGGATGATGACACCTAAAGCAAGAATCCAATTGACTGTGAACATCATCACGACAGTAATCAGGATGGTTAATACGCCTTGAACTAACTGTTTGAAGACGGAATAGATGCCATTAGCGATATTCTCGACATCTCCGATTTCATACTGGACGAGATTTCCGATTGTATCGGAATCGACATCCTTGATAGAGATGCTGTTGAATTTCTTAAAGACATCATCTCTGATTCTCTTTACGGCATGCTGGGTCATGACTCCAACCTGGTATTCAAAGATATAGTCGAAGAAGACACCTAGTACTGCTAATCCTAGGCAGATAGATAAATATAAGGCGATGAGGTTAGTGTTGACGTTAATGACAAAGATACCATCAGTTACTTTACCTAAGGCATCGAGAGATTTACCGACAAGATAAGGAACCATCAATTGAGAGATTAAGAAGACTAAGACGGAGATGAAGGAGAGAATGATAGCTTTCTTTTCAGGTAGCAAATAGTTCTTCAAGCGTTCTTTGATTTCCATAACTATTTAGCTCCTTTCTGAGTCTGAGACTCATAAGTTTCTAAATAAATCGGGCAGGTATTAAGAAGTTCTTCATGTTTGCCTTTAGCTGCTATCTTTCCAGCTTCTAGAACTAGAATCAGGTCACAGTCAGAGACAGTTGAGACTCTTTGAGAGATGATGACTTTAGTGATATCCGGATATTCCTGCTTAAGATTGTTTCTAACTTTTCTATCAGTCAATAGATCTAGAGCACTAGTAGAATCATCAAGTATTAAGACTTCGGGATTCTTGACTAAGGCTCTTGCAATACAAAGTCTTTGCCTTTGACCGCCGGAGAAGTTCTTACCGCCTTCTTCAACTTCATGGTCTAAAAAATCCGGGTATTTAGAGACAAATTCATAGGATAAAGAATCTTTTAAGGCAGCAACCAAGGTTTCTTCGTTTGCAGAGGGATTACCCATTAAGAGATTAGTTCTGATAGTCCCTTTAAAGAGAACGGATTTTTGTGGGACTAAGCCGATTTCTTCTCTTAAGGAAGTTAAACGGTAGTCTTTAATGTTGTGTCCTTTATAATCGACTTCCCCTTTTGAGGCATCTAGGAATCTTTCCATCATATTGATAAGGGTGGACTTTCCGCTTCCTGTTCCACCGATGATTCCTAAGGACTGCCCTTTATTGAGTGAAAAATCAATGTCGGTTAAGGCATTGTTACCAGAATCCTTATAGGCTAAATAGACATCGTGGAAGGAATAGATTTCTTCTCCTTTGTTGATGACTTGGCTAATAGCATTTCTGTCATCAACAATTGAGGGATTGACAGCCAATAAAGAATCGACTCTTTTGATGGAGACTAAGGATTTGGTGAAGATCATGACTAGATTAGTTAACAAGACCAGAGTCTGGAAGATCTGATCAAGATAGCTGACTTCGGTGATGATGGTAGACGGTAAAAGGGTATAGCCTAGGAATTCTATTCCGTTTGCCATACTGAATCCGCCTAATAATACAACTGCGATGGTTGCTAAAGAAACAACGGCAAAGGTAAGAGGATTGATCCAGGCATTCATTTTGCTGACCTGAATGGATTCTTTTTGGTATTCTTCTGTTCCTGAACTGAACTTCTTTTCTTCATAACCGGCTTTGTTGAAGGCTCTTACGACTCTGGCTCCTTCTAAGTCATCACTGGCTAAGGATGAAAGATTATCTAAATCCGACTGGATAACTAAATACTGTTTACTGGCTCTAGTCATAAAGAAGAAAATAATAATAAGGATAATAGGGATGATAGCTAGGAAGACTAAGCCTATCTGCCAATCAAGGATAAAGGAGATAACTAAGGATCCTAAAATAATAAAAGGCGCTCTTACTCCTAATCTGATGAAGAAGAGGACTCCTTGCTGTACTTGATATGAATCAGAATTAAGGATAGTTAAAATCTTACTGGTTCCGAAGACTTCCATGTCTTTCTTGCTCAAGCCTAGGATTCTCTCATATAGGGAATTTCTTACTTCTGTTCCCACTTTTGTAGCTGCATAGGCAGCGATATATTGGCAGACCATAGTGGTACAAAAACCGATGATTCCCATTAGAAGAATAATAAATCCACCAATGATGGCGTAGTTTAAAGCGGGATTATTTGGAACCCAAGTTCCAAATAGAGAAATAAAGGAACCAAGAGCATTAGAAATCGCATCTCTAGAAGAGCCAAAAGAAAGATCAATGATTGCTTTCATGAAAAGCGGAATCAAAAGGTCGAAAACAGCTTCAATCATTTTGATGATAGGTCCAACGATGAAGGCCCAAAGACTCTTTTTACAAGCTTGCTTAACTGTGGTTATCATTTTAATTGTTATTTTAGTGTAACCTATTTTATAGTATTAATCTTTCTAAATGAACTTATTTTTACCAATTATTAGCATTCTTCTCTAGCCTCAAAACCGGAATTATTGAACACTAGCCAGTAAAAGGTCAACTCTTTGCCATTTTATTGACATTCTTTTTAGAAACAAGGTATAATACTCCTGCCAAAAGAAGTTTTGGCTACTGGGACAGTCCCAGTACATTCTTAATCAAGAAATTAAGAGTGGACCCCAAGGTCCACTCTTTCTTTTTAGGGAGGTAAGCGATGGACAAGGAAGTTCTTGCTGCAGTCAAAGATGTTCTT
>DHDT01000033.1:4210-4714 GCA_002399505.1 Caryophanales bacterium UBA4869
GGGCCTGCAGTTAGTCAATGTTCGTTTCTACAATGATGCTGAAAATGGCCTGACTTTAGAGGTGTTTGTTGATAAAGATTACAATATTAATCTTGATGACATCTCAAAATACACGGAACTTGTCTCTCCTCTTCTTGATGAAATCCCTGGGCTTACTGATAGCTACTTGCTTGATATCTCTTCTGGGGGATCTGATAGGATCATACCTAATGAGGATGTTAAGAAACTAATAGGACACTATCTCGATATCACCTTAAAGAAAGGCGATGAGAAGCTATTAGCCAAGGTAGTTAGTTCTGATGAAGGCGGCTTCACTGTTCTCTACTTCATTAAGGGACGTAAGAAGCAGGTTTATCTAAAATTTGTCGATGTTAAACAGTTGAAGATGGGCTACAAGGCCTAAGACAAATAAACATTCATATTGGAGGAATGATCAAAATGTCTGACGAAGAAATTAAAGACGAGAAGAATGTTGAAACGGTTCCGGCTGAAACGGAAGCTGTT
>DHDT01000033.1:4817-4995 GCA_002399505.1 Caryophanales bacterium UBA4869
TTAAGCCTAAGAAGCGTGGCCGTAAGGCTAAGAGCGATGAAGCCAAGAAGATTTCCGGTGCTGTTGATTCCACTGGCTTTGAGATGGCTGCCGGTGAGATTGAAAAGGATAGTATGGTTAAGTCCTCTGAAGTAGCGGATATTTTAACTTCTGCTATGGAACAGGCTTATCTTGAATG
>DHDT01000033.1:5078-5477 GCA_002399505.1 Caryophanales bacterium UBA4869
GCTTATCTTGAATGGTCTTATCCAGGACTCTATAAGGATAGAGACAGCGAAGATCCGGTCAAGGAATTAGTTAAGGCTCATGTTATCTTCTCTGATGATTTATCTTCCTTTAAGATTTTTGATGTCAAGAGTGTTGTTGATGAAGATGATATTGTTGATGATTCCTATCAGGTATCCCTTGAGGATGCTAAGGCTGTTAAGGCTGATGCCAAAATCGGTGATACAGTTGAGCTTCCGTTTGATGTTACCCAGCTTGATAAGTCTTATGTCAGACGTGTTAAGCAGTTATTCCAGTCTAAGCTTAAGGATGCCTCAAGACAGGCTATCTTATCTGTCTACTCTAATCAGATTGGCGGACTTATTGAAGGTACCGTCACTAAATGCGAGACCGGTCTTGCT
>DHDT01000033.1:5576-5830 GCA_002399505.1 Caryophanales bacterium UBA4869
CTTCTTATGAATTATCTTTTGGCAAGGCTTCTGGTTTCCTAAATAAGGGCTCCTTAATCCCTCAGGATCATTTTGTTGTCGGTGATAGAGTCTTAGTTTATTTAAGCGATGTCTCTGATAAACTTAATCCTCCTTCACTTGTTATTTCACGTTCCAGTGAAAAGTTTGTTCAGAAGCTTCTTGAAAAAGCCGTTCCTGAAATCCAATCTGGCGATGTGAAGATTAAGGCAGTTGCCCGTGAAGCTGGCAGAGAG
>DHDT01000033.1:6001-6160 GCA_002399505.1 Caryophanales bacterium UBA4869
TCGGACCGGAAAGTGCCCGTATCCGCACTGTTTTAAGTGAACTCAAAGGTGAGAAGATTGATATTCTCAAGTACAATTCCAATAAGGCTTTGCAGATAGTTGAGGCTATGAAGCCTTCTACTGTCATTGGTCTTACTTGTCTTGATGATTTCTTTGATA
>DHDT01000033.1:6258-19270 GCA_002399505.1 Caryophanales bacterium UBA4869
TCTTTGATGAAAATGTCCACTATGATGAACTTGAAAGAGATGCCGACTATGAATTCCCCAAGATTACTGTTGTTGTCATGAATGGCAACCAGGGTGTCGCTATCGGTTCAGCTGGTGTAAACGTTAGACTTGCCTCTAGAATCACTATGTGCACTATTTCAGTCTTACAGGCTGATGATGCTATTAAGCAAGGTATCAAATACACTTTAGTACCTGATATTCAGAAGGAAGTCGATGAAGAGAATGCTGCTATCGCTAAGGAAAATGCTCAGGCCGAGGAAGAAGCTAAACCTGTTGAAGGCGAAGCTATCCCTGCTGTTGCTGAGACCACTCCTGCCGTTGAGACTCCAGTAGTTTCTACTCCTGCTGCTGAGACTCCTGTTGTCGCTGCTCCAGCTGCTCCAACAAGTGAGGCTAAACCTGTCGCTGCTCCTGCTGTTAGTGAGAGCAAGCCTGTTGCTCCAGTTGCTGCTAAACCTGCTGAAGTTAAGCCGGTTGAAAAGCCTATCGAGCATATTGAGATCAAGAACAAACCTAAGATTTCTCTTGAAGAACTTGAGGAAGCTCTTACTCAGAAGAAAGGTCCGGCTGAAACTAGATCCTATAAGAAACGTTGGGATAACCATAACCGTCCTTCCGATGATAAGCCGGCTTCTACTGCTCCTTCTAAGGCTAGCTCAGTTGCCGCTATGCCTATTTACACTGAAGAAGAACTTAAACAGATGCAGAACAATGAAACTCCTTCAAACAACAATGCTGAGGGTGGAGATTTCAATGTCGATGATGATGATTTAGAACAGTATGATTCCGATAAGTACTACGATGACGATAATTCCAACAAGTAAGGAAGAGAATGAGTAAGAAAAGCTTTGTAGTCAATAGGATGGATCTTCTATCAAGGAAGACCTATCCTGTTGAACAATTGATTCGCTTAGTGCTGGTCTCTTCTGATTTGAAATTAGACAAAGATCACACACTTACAGGACGAGGCATCTATCTGTTAAAGGATGAAGCCACTATTGACAAAGTCTTTTCCAAAGGGATGCTTAAGCGTTATAGCAAGACCTGTGATTTTGACAATCTATATAAGGAGGTTAAAGAACAATGCTCAGCAAAGAACTGATCAGAAAGCTCGATACCTACTTCGGCTTTGCCCAAAAGAAGCATTCGCTTTTTGCCGGTATGGAATTAGAGGATAAACTAGAGAGAAGAAAAGTTTCCCTTCTAATCTTCCTTCCATCCTGTTCTGCTAAAGATGAAGACAAACTTCTTTGCAAGTATGGCGATAATCCGGATTTAGCAATTCTTGACTATGATGGAGAATACAACGTTGCCTTAGCTTCAGGAAGAGAACTTCTTAAAGCTGTTGGTGTCGGTGATTTGAACTTAGCCAAGGCTATTTACAATATTCTTAAAGATGATAAGAAAGTCAGTGAAGATACTAAGGAAAACAAGGAGGAGACTAAATGAGTAATTCTAAAGAAAACAATGGTGGAGTAAAACCTGCCTTTGGAAAGAAAACCCAAGGTGCTGTTAAGGATGGTGTCTTTGTCTATACGGGAGCTTTGACTCTTGATCAGCTTTGCAAAAGAATCGGTGTCAGTGCTTCAGATACCATCAAGGCTTTCTTGATGGAAGGCAAGATGATCTCTTTAAATACTCTTCTTGGCGATGATCTCATTGCTGAAGTCTGTTTAAACAACAATCTTGATTTCAAGAAAGAAGAAGGCATGGGTGATGATGATTTCACCAAGGTACCGATTTTCAACAAGGATAATGATAAGGATTCCCGTCCCTGCATTGTGACTATTATGGGACATGTCGATCACGGCAAGACAACTTTGATTGACGCTATCCGTCATTCCAATATTGCTAATGGTGAGTACGGTGGCATTACTCAGGAAATCGGTGCTTATCAGAAGACTATCAACGGCAAGAAGATTACCTTCCTTGATACTCCTGGCCATGAAGCTTTCACTGCTATGAGAGCCCGTGGTGCTTCTATCACTGATATTGTTGTTCTAGTCGTAGCTGCTGATGATGGCGTTAAGCCTCAGACTATTGAAGCTTTAGACCATGCTAAGGCTGCTAAGGTTCCGATTATTGTGGCTATCAATAAGATTGATAAACCTGGAGCTAACCCTGAAAAAGTCAAGTCTCAGCTTTCTGCCTTAGGTCTTTTATCTGAGGATTGGGGCGGAGACACCATGATGTTCAATATTTCTGCTAAGAAGAATATTGGCGTCGATAAGCTTCTTGAAGGTATTCTGACTTTAGCTGAACTTTTGGATTTAAGAGCTTCTAACGATCATCCGGCTATCGGTTCTGTCATTGAGGCTGAACTTGATAAGAAGGAAGGATCCAAGGCCACCCTTTTAGTTCAGAATGGTACTCTCCATGTGGGAGATTATTTAGCTGTTGGCGAATTCTACTGCAAGGTCAGAAAGATGACTAACGAATACGATAAGAGCCTCAAGGCTGCCGGACCTTCTACTCCGGTTGCCATCACCGGCTTATCCGGTGTTCCTGTCGCCGGCGATCGTTTTATGGCTTTCCCGAGCGAAAAGGAAGCCCATGTTGCCGCTGACAAACGCGCTCAGTCTATGATCGGCAAGAACAATGACGGAGCCAGCTTAGCCGCTTTGGCTTCGGCTGCCGCCAGCGGTGAGACTCCGACTATCAACCTGATTGTCAAAGCGGACACTCAGGGTTCGGCTGAAGCCCTTAAGGCCTCTCTGGAAAAGATCAATGTCCCCGGCGCCAAACTCCAGATCATCCACTGCGCCTCTGGTGACGTCAATCAAGGGGACCTGATTTTAGCCAGTGCCTCCCACGGTATCGTCTTGGCCTTTGCGGTCAAGGTTCCTGCTTCCATCAAGGAAATGGGCAAAGAGAAGAAAGTCGAAATCAGAGAATACAATATTATCTACAAGCTTCTTGAAGATATCGATGCTGCCTTAAAGGGCACTTTAGGACCGGTCTTTGAAGAAGTCGTCTACGGCCATGCTGAAGTACGTTCGCTCTTCTCTGCTTCGAAAGTCGGCCAGATTGCCGGTCTTTTCGTCACTGACGGCAAGATTCCCTCTTCGGCTCATATCCGTGTCATGAGAAACGAAGAGATGGTTTTAGATACCAGACTCACCTCTCTCAAGAGATTCAAAGATGATGCCAAGGAAGTCAATACCGGTTTTGAATGCGGTGCCACTATCGATAAGAAATTTACCCTGATTGAAGGCGACATCCTCGAAGCCTATGGTCAGGAGGAAGTCAAGAATGGCTGATAAAAAGGGCCGAGTTCAGCAGATTATCCAGAGAAACCTCTCGGAGATAATCATCTATGAACTCAAAAGCCAGATCTGTGCCTATGCCTCAATCAACGAAGTCAAGATGACTCCGGATTATTCTTTCTGCAAGGTCTATGTCTCTCATATCAAGCCGGAGAAGACTGATGAGCTTCTCAATTTCCTCAATAATCACGCTGGTAAAATCAGAAGCCTACTTGCTTCGAAGATTTCCATCTACAAGACTCCGGAACTGATCTTTGTCAAAGACGAACTCTTTGAAAAAGGTCAGGCTATGGATGATTTGATCAATCACGCTCTTCACGGAAAGCTCTATACTTTGAAAGATCTTGACCGTGATGAGAAGAAGGCTGAAAAAGAAAAGGAAAAGGCTTTGAAAAAAGCTGCTCCTAAGAAGACTTCCACTGTAAAGAAAACGACAGTCAAAAAGACGACCGCTAAAAAAGCTGTGACTAAAAAGGGTGAAGAAGATTAATATGAATGAGAATGAAAGCAGGCTAAAACCTGCTTTTTCTATTTTTAAAAAGGAAATAGACAAGTTCAGTCATAAAGACAAAGTCGGTTTCTGTGAAAGAGTATATAACTGTTCCCTGCCGTCCTTAGGAATCAAGATACCTGATATCAGAAATCTGGCAAAGTACTTCAGCGATTTTCCTGTGTCTATGATTCCTCTGGATGTCTGTTTTGAATACAATCTCCTTTTCTTCATAATCGGATTAAAGCAGATTTCTGATATCAGAGAACAGACTGATTTCATCATTGAAAACCGGAATCATTTTTACTCCTGGGCAATCACTGATACCTCCTATGGCCTTTATAAAAGACTGCCTCTGGAAGAAGAACTCCGATATCTTCTGAAACTGAAAAGAAAAGGCTCTTTTGCTCAGAGGTTTTCCTATGTTGTTCTTTTGAAGTACTGCAAAGAAAAAGATATTTCTTCTTTGCTTTCCTTTATCGAAGACAGCAAATTAAAGGAAGTCTATACGTCTATCGGATGGCTTTTGGCTGAATGTCTTATCTATCATCAGGAGGAAGTGCTCTCTTATGTTGAGTCTTCTTCTTTATCATATAAGACTATTCAGGTTTTCGCCTATAAGGCCCGCGACTCTTTCAGGATCGAGTCTTCTGTAAAAATAAGATGTAAAGAATTATTGAATAGAAAGAAGGACTCCCTTAATCAATAATTACATAAGAAGAGCGTTTTATTGGCTTTTGCTTTATCGATTAACTATAATTAAGACAACAAGGGGAAGGGTTGTCTTTTTTATTTGTTTTCCCTTATAAAGGAGGGATCATAATGGATTCCAAAAAAAGCCTTTGAAGCTTACTAACGAAGTTGGGGCGCCCGTCGAAAACAATGATCATTCTATAACCGCCGGTCCTCGTGGTCCGGTCATGATGCAGGATGTCTGGCTATTAGAGAAGATGGCACATTTTGATCGTGAAGTCATCCCTGAAAGAAGAATGCATGCTAAGGGCTGGGGTGCTTATGGCAAGTTTACAGTCACTAAGGATATCACCAAATACACCAAAGCTGCTCTGTTTAACAAAATAGGCAAGAAAACCGATCTCTTTATTCGTTTTTCCACTGTTGCCGGAGAAAGAGGAGCTGCTGATGCCGAACGTGATATCAGAGGTGTAGCTGTCAAGTTCTATACCGAAGAGGGAAACTGGGACTTAGTCGGAAACAACACACCTACCTTCTTCATCAGAGATGTTCAGCATTTTGCCGATTTGAACCGCGCTGTCAAGAGAGACCCCTATACTGGCATGAGATCAGCTGAGAACAACTGGGATTTCTGGACTATGCTTCCTGAATGCTTCCATCAGACAACCATCGTCATGTCCTCCAGAGGTATTCCTGACGGTTTCCGTCATATGAACTTCTTCGGTGAACATACCTATAGCATGTACAATGACAAAAACGAACGGGTCTGGGTCAAATTCCATTTCAAGACTGAACAGGGAATCAAGAACCTGACTGACAAGGAAGCTGCTATGCAGTGTGCTGATGACCGCGAGAGTTTCGGACGTGATCTTTTCGAAGCCATCAAAAACAAGAAGTATCCTAAATGGAAGATGTATATTCAGGTAATGACTGAGGAACAGGCGAAAAAACACTATGAGAATCCTTTCGACATCACCAAGATCTGGAGACATAAAGACTATCCGCTGATCGAAGTCGGCGAACTCGTTTTGAACAAGTGGCCCGAGAACTATTTTGCTGAAGTTGAACAGGCTGCCTTCACTCCGGCTCACGTCGTACCTGGAATTGGTTTCTCACCGGATAAGTTCCTACAGGGAAGACTCTTTGTCTATGGTGACGCTCAAAGATATCGTTTAGGTGTCAACTATAATCAGATACCGGTCAATCAGGCTAAACACGCCACTGTCAACGACTATCATCGTGACGGCTCTATGAGAACTGACGGCAATTACGGCAAGGCCCCGGCCTATGCTCCTAACAGCCAAGGCTATTGGACGGCGACTCCTGAAATTTCCGAACCTCCTCTTCCCTTAGACGGAGCTATGTGGAGATATGATCCCGCTGACGACCCGACTGATGACTGCTTCCATTCTGGCGGTGATCTCTACCGGATCATGACTGAAGAGGAGAAAGAGCTTCTGATTGGAAATACGGCCAGAAATATCGCTCACTGTTCTATGAATATCAAGTATCGTCACGCTGTTCATTGCTACTGGGCCGACGTTGATTATGGAACCAGAATGACTAAGGCTCTCTGCTTGGATTTGAAGGAAGTCAAGAAACTTGCTAAAGGTGATCAAAACTCCTTGATTAAAGCTACTTTGCCCGGCGGAAAATACTCTGAAGAGACTTGTGATATGAACTGTGGCAAATGCCAGAAACCCTGTATTGACAAAAAATACATGATGTAAGGCAATCTTAGTTCCTCAATATTGCCTCTGATAGTAAAATGCCGATAGCTATCGACAATTATCTTATTTTCATCTATAAACACATTTAGAAATTTCCTCAATTTTTCTGCTTAGGCATTTTAGTTAGTTTGTCTAAATTATTTTTCATCTGAAAAAATGGTAACCGGTTTCAATTGAAGGCTTCTCTTCTTTTGTTTCGGTTACCTTTTTTGTGAAATGCCTTTATTTCTTTTCGTTTTGATTACTCGGCAGTCTCTTTTGAGTGTTAAAGTGTCTTTTTTGGAGAAGAGCGGATATTTTGAAAATGAGCTTCCGTTTATCTAGCATAATGAGGACTGGAAAGCCATTTTTACCCATTTTCGGGTATGCCAATGTCAACTAATTGACACTTTAATGGAAACCCTATATTATTTATATCTATATTGCATTTACATATAGCAACAACCAGTGATGTAAAAAGTATATACGTCAGAAAAGGTAAATATTACTATGAAAAAAACAGTTTTATTCTTTCGTTAGGTTTGATTATCGGTCTTACGGCCTGTAATGCTGCACCTATCTCATCTTCAAGTTCTTCTTCTTCAAGTTCCGTCTCCAATTCATCTGAGGGTGTCGTCATTACCAAGGATTCTAAGGGAACGGCAACGATAAAGATTTCCAAGGACAACCAGTTTTCTGGCACTGACCGTTATCTTTCTCCTAAGGATGTCGAGCTCAAGTACACCTATGGTGACCTGAACGGAACGTTATCAAATAACGAAAACGTCTGCCCGTCTACCGGAGACGTCAATCTTTTGGTCATTCCTGTTCATCTCCCTGGCGGTGATGCCTATAAAACCGATGCCGTTAAGGAAGATATCAAGACGGCTTTCTTTTCCAAGGAAGACAAGACCAGAATGGGAACCAATTCTCTGACTGAATACTTCAACAAGTCTTCTTACGGAAAACTCAATTTTCAGGGAACGGTCACTGATTGGTTTGATGTCACTGAACATACGACTATCGATTCTGCCGATGATGTGACGGCCGGTTCTTCCGGTACCATCATCTCCGAGATTCTTCGCAATGCCGTCTCTTGGGCCAAGGAAACTCAGGGAATCGATCTCAAGGATTATGATAAGAATGACGATGGCTCTATCGATGCTGTCTGGCTTGTCTACGATCATCTTGACTGGTCGACTGAATACGCTCTTAACCTTAAGGCTGATCCTACTTATAACGGCTCTGGTCTCAACAGCGCCTTCTGGAATTTCACCTCTTGGGATTTCGGCACCGACCGCAACACAGTCGAAGGAAATGATCCTACTACTTCCGCTTTCTCCTGGGCCTCTTTCGATATGCTTTATACTTCTTATGCCAAGCATGACGACAACGATGTTCCTGATATCGCTGATTTGAGCTCCATCAAACTTGATACTCATACTTTTATTCATGAAACCGGGCATCTTTTAGGCCTCGATGATTACTATGCTTCTGACAATTCCAATTATCATCCGGCTGGCAAGTCCACGATGATGGATTTGAATATCTGTGATTTAGACTCTTATTCGAAGATGCTCTTAGGCTGGGTAACTCCTTTTGTCGTCTATGGAACCAGTGAGATCCTCATACCTACTGCCACTTCTTCTGATCATTCTGTCATTGTCATTCCTTCTGATTTTGCCTCTTTGTCCGATACTGTTCAAAAGCGTATCGACAAAGGAACTATTGACTCTTTTGTCTACTCTTTCAATCCTTTCTCTGAATATATGATGATCGACTTATATTCTCCTGACGGATTGAACGAACAGGATACTTACGGCGAGTATATTTATGGACGTGACCCGAGTATGAGCAAGACCGGAGTCAGAATCTATCATATCGACAGCCGAATCTTTAAATGCTCGGTCATCAATTACGATGGCGGTCAGAAGCTTTCTTATACTGACGGCTATGTCTGGGACGGCGGAGAGCTTGAAGACAATGAAGCTATCTTGATGCCTATCTCCAACCAGAAGACCGAGAGCACTTCCTTCCAGCTTCCTGAGTCCTTCAATTACTATGATCAGATCAGACTGCTTGAAGCCACTAAGATCAATTCTTTCGACAGCAACAACTATGCGACTAACTACACGCTCTTCGATACGGAGAAATCTTTCTCCATCGGTGATTTCGGCTATCAGTTCTTCCATGCCAACTATGCTTATAACGACGGCAATGAATTGCCTTTCATTGTCTCTGTTTCTACTTTGAAAGGAATCGAATAAATATGAAAAATATATTTAAATCAACTGCTCTAATTTTGACTTCCATCTTGGCTTTGGCCAGCTGTTCTTCAACTTCTAACTCTTCTTCCGGAAGCAGCAGCTCAGATAACATCGTCCATGTTTCTGATGCCTCTGCCTCTATCACTTTGACTTCCAGTGCGACTGAAAGCATCAATCTCACACCTGATAATGTCACTATCTCTGAGACTTATCACACCATTGAATCCAAGAGACATTACAACACTCAGGTTCTTCCTTCTATCGGCGATATCAAGCTTCTTGTAATCCCCGTCATCATTTCCGGCTATGAAGGCATCTCCTTAGATGACGACAACGTCAACGATATCGACAAAGTCAAAGAAGATATCAATGAGACCTTCTTTGGCAAGGACGGAGATGAGAAACTCGGATATGAGTCTGTCTCTTCTTTCTATGAGAAATCATCGTATGGCAAACTCAGACTCAGTGGCACCGTCACTGACTGGTTTGATTTAAGCGAGACCGATTTAGGATATACATCGGCTAGCAGCATCACTATCAGCGAGACTTATAAGGTTGCTGCCGCTGCTGTCAACTGGGCGGAGAAGAGTCAGGGTATCGATATGACCCAATACGATAATGACAAAGACGGCTATATCGATGGCGTTTGGCTTGTGTATTCAGCTCCCAATTACTCCAATGGCGGACCTAGAAACGACGATAACAACTTCTGGGCCTATACGACCTGGGGCAATCAGACCACTGCCGGCAATGTCGAAGATCCTATCTATAATCTCTTCGGCTGGGCCAGCTATGATTTCATGTATGAAGGATACGGAAAGAAATCTCTTGACGCTCACACCTATATTCATGAAACCGGCCATTTCTTAGGCCTGTCAGATTATTATTCTGATGCTTCCGCCTACAATCCGATTGGCAAGGTTGACATGATGGATGCCAATATCGTCGACCACAATTCCTATTCCAAGATGCTTCTGGGTTGGACTAAGCCCTACATTGTCCGCGGCAACAAGACTATTGAATTAGGTGCGATGGCCAATGAGAATTCCTTCATCGTCATTCCCTCCGATGATATGACCATAACTAACGGAGAATTCGATCCTTTCGGAGAATATATCCTGATTGAGCTTTACACAAATGAAGGACTCAACTATAAGGATTCCAGAGTCGCTCTTTCAGATCGTTCTTTGGCGATGAATTCCAAAGGCATCAGAATCTATCATATCGACAGCCGCAAATATTTAGCTGATGTCTCCGATACCAGCAACATCACCTGCACTGAATACAAAGGTGAGACTTTAAGCAAGACCAAGAGAATCATCCTTCCTATTTCCAACAATCGCGGTTCCGACACTTATAACAATATCTTCAAGTTCGATACCACCTTCAATCTCTTTGATGAAATCCGCCTCTTTGAGAGCAACGGCAAGAATACCTTCTCCAATGGCGGCTATCAGAAATCAACTTCCTTATTTGATAAAGGAGATTCTTTCAGTTTAGCTACCTATGGCAAGGATTTCTTCCTCAATCAGACTACTTTCGACAACGGTTCTGCTTTCACTTCCACTATCACGATAGGAGACATTAAGTAACATGAAAAACAAAAGTCATATCTTATCCGTTCTGACTCTGGTTTCTCTCCTGGCTTTGTCATCCTGCGGAGAATCTTCTTCCCTTTCTTCTTCTTCAAGTCAGGAAAGCAATGACAGTTCTTCCGCCTCCGGTTTTGAAAGACCTCAGAATTCCTACGAAGACGGCGGAAAGGGCGGAAACGCCGATGAAGACGTCGTCAATCAGGGTTCAATTGAAGATGTCACTTCTCTTTTGAATGATGCTCTGACTAAGACCAAATACACCTATGAGACTACTTCTACTGTGACTGGAAACGAAGCCCACTTTGTCGACTATTATTCCGATTATGCCTGGTATGAGGAAAATGATGTTGCCTCCAAGAGTTTTGGCTATTCCCAGACTAAAGAAGACAACTACATATTCAAGTATTATCTCAGCGCCGATTCCAAGACCGTCAATCCTTCAATCTACGAATACAGCGGCTCTGGAGACACTCCTTCTAAGGTAAAGGGACTTTATACGGCTGCCACTATCACTTCCTTAAGTCTTCTGTCTTCAACTATGAGTACCTTCTCCGCTACTTTGGTATCCGCAAACAAATACCTCATCACCGATGACAACACCGCTTCTGTTTTCCAGTATATGTCTACTTACGGTTCTTCTATTTCCAGTTATCTAGTCGGCGTCTATATCGATATCATCGATTTGGATTCCTGCCAATTCAAAGTGACTATTTCCTTAGGTGATTATGGCAGTATCATCTCGACTTTCACTCCTGTCACTTCGACAAAGGTCGACTTTGTCTCTGAACTTGCTAAGGCGGGAACACTGACTGGTGTCGATTCATTCAAGGATGTAACTGACTTTTTGAATCTGACTAAGGACAACAACTATATTCTTCACGGCATCAAAACCTTCAAAGACGGTCAGCTTTCTACCCGTATTCCTTATACCATCAACTGCACCAACAATTACTTCTTCCTCGATTATGATGAAGAAGGCTACACGGATTACGGATATGTTCTTGTCCCTAAGAACACCGAAATCACTTATTACAGCACTGATAGCTCAGGCGTCACTACTCCTATCACTCAGACTCTGACTTATGATTCCTGCTATGGCTTTGATCGTCAGAAGGACGGAAGTTTCAAGTTCACTTTCTTTAAGGGACCGGTTGAAACTGAGACTACTAAATACAAGGAAGTCGCTGTTTTGCCTACTACAGGCGAGACTGGCATTCTTTATATTGTCCCTAATACTGAAGGTGGCAAGGATGTCTATGAGTGGGCAGAAAAGACTGATGGGACCTATGGTTATTCACTGTATTCAACCTGGTATGACTGTGTCGGTGACTTCTCAGTCAACGATGCCTCTGCCAGTTTCTATCTTTCCGGAACTGTCATCAATTCTCTAGGCGGTCTGTACTTTGAAAAAGACTATTCCAAAGATACCACTTATTTTTCTTCCAACTCCGATATCGTCTCTGCTTTATCTAATGGTCTCTTTGGCTGGGGTTTCCAGGCTACGACCACTTGGATGGATTATATCGAGAAGTCTTATATTACTGTCAACAAGGACAGCGAGGGAAATATCATCAGAGGCGATGTGGGTCTGGAACTGACTGGCACTAATGGTGACATCTATTACACCTTTGATAATTTCAATAACGCCAACTTAAAGGCTGTAGATACCTTCCTGGCCCCGATATTTGGAGAATAATATATGAAAACTAATAAAATACCTGTCGTATTGACAGCCCTGGCTGTTCTTTCTTCTCTTGGTTCCTGCTCTACTCCTGAATCTTCTGTTTCTTCATCCAGTCAGGATTCCTCCACCGCCATTTATACCAATTCTCTTTCAAAGATGTTCGGTGAGCTTAAAAAGAATGACTTTTCCATTGATTTTTCTGATTCCTACCTGAATTACAACAACGTCGAACGTTATCAGACTTTCTATTACACACCTTATGCCTTTCAGTCTGACGGCGACTTTGGATTCAAAGGCATTGCCCAAGGCGATGAGATGATTTTCTCCTACACTTTGGATGCCAAAGGCAACGTCTATTCTTCCGCTCCCCTTGTCAGCAGTTCGACTGGTCTTCGCTATGACACAGTCTATGATTTCTATTCCGGACTCGACAAGATCGATCCCACAGTCTTCAACGATTATGTAGTCGGCGATGATGGCTTTTATACCTATGTCTATGGAGAAAATGCCACTAATGATTTTGCCTTCAGCTATGTTCTTTTAAGATACGGAATGTATGCTAATGCCATCGCTCCCGAAGAAGTCAAGATGAAGGTCAATGGGAGTTCTCTGACTATCAAGGCTCGCATGAGAACCTATGAGATCGATGACAGAATCGGCTATGATTACGTCAATGCGACTGTCTATGACATCGGAAACACGGCCAATGCTGAAATCAAGGCTTATCTAGACGGGGGAAAGACAGCTAAAGATCCTCTCGACATCAGACTGTTCAAGTTCTTCACTCCTTATATGTCTTAGCATAACTATAAGGTTTACTGCGACGCCTCAGGAATGACTACTGAAGACCGCGACTATAAGGTCACTCAGTATTTCACTGATGATGCCGTCTATTATGATTTCCCCGCTGATTCCGCCAATACCGATTCCGGACAAGTCCTCGCCAGCGGTGTCGTTAACAATTTTAATTTGGACTCAGAAGGAAAACTGAATGTCACCTATACACCTACCGATTCTGACGGAAACTTTTACACTTCAATCTACGGCGATGTCGTCGCCTATTCCTTCAGCGATCTCTACTTTGACAATATTGTCGGCTACAAGGATGAGACTGATGATGATGTCTATTACATCACTGATTCTCAGGCTGTCTTTACTTTAGCCTATATCTCGATGATCGAGACTTCAGATTCCTTCTATACCGATAAAGCCCGTATTGAAATCACCGACTTTGACAAACGTGAGTTCACCGTCAGCTTTGATATCACAAACAAGACTCTCAAATCC
>DHDT01000033.1:19367-29168 GCA_002399505.1 Caryophanales bacterium UBA4869
ATCCAGTCTTGGCACCTATGTCGCCAAGTTCTCAGGTCTTAATACGACAGATATTCCTGCTGTCGACCGTTTCCTCAATGGCGGCAAGAACCCTACTTTGCAGACCAAAGAAGAATTCAAGACGGTGATGGAGAAGTTCAAAGCCGGAAATTATTCCATGAACGCCCTCACAAGCAGCGGCTTAGCCAAATATTACTTCACCGACAAATATTTCTATGAAGAGCTTTTCTCTAATGCTGATAGCAATATCGGATATTTAAAGCAGGACGGACACATCTATAGCTTCACTATTGCCAGCAACAAGATCACAGTCGATAAGAGCACCGATCACGCTGCGGGAAATTCTCCGATGACCTTGCCAGGCGTCGGTTCTTCGTTCTTTGCCAGTGATGACTTAGGTTATATTTCTCATTTCTCCGATGAAATCTATAATTATGACAATTATGAAGTCACTACAAATAGCGGTATCACCTATTGGAAGAACATGACTTCCGGATTCTCGACGAAAATGTTCAATTACGTCTTCAAAAATGCGACTTCCATCCTTCCTTTAGGCAGCGGATTTATCGTCTCTGACAGCGAAGATCCCTTTGATACCAGAGTCAGTCTGATTTCGGCCTTCCGTGCTGCTGACGGTTCTTATGACAATTACTATGAGTATACTTACTACGATATCGGAAACACTTCCTATAAGCTGATTGACGATTATCTTGCTTCCTTATAGACTTGTCTGAAAAAAGGGGATTTTTCATTATGAAATTAAATAAAATTGTCTTGGTCAGTCTTCTTGCCTGCTCTTCGATGCTATATTCCTGCAACAAGGACACTATATCGTCTTCTTCAGCGACATCATCATCGTCTTCTTCCCAGACTGCTGGCGAAATCACCGCTGTTGAAATCAGCGGTCCTTCTAACGTCGAACTTGGAAAGAAAGCCACTTTCACTGCTGATGTCATCGGAAATGATGACGACTCAGTGACCTGGACCTTTTCATCTGAGACTGTCGGAACAGTAAGCCAGACTGGCGTTTTCACTTCTAAGGCTGTCGGAAAAGGTGTTCTCACTGCCACTTCAACTATCAAGAACACTGTTTTCGGAACCTATGAAGTCAATGTCTATGCCAAAAAGGCTACTTCGGTGACACTTTTGATTTCTTCGACTGAAGAACTCCCTTTTGACAATGTGACTAAGACTTATTCGATTCCTCTCAATCACGATTTCAAGCTTTCTCTTTCTCAGACTGATAATTCCAAGCCTTTTGATTCTGTCTCCTTCAGTTCTTCTCTCCCAGAGTCGATCTCTTCGGATGCCGTCGTTATCGAACAGACTGAAAAGACGGCCAAAGGCTATGCCATCCAGGCTTTTAGCGGTGGCTCTCTGATTGCCAAATGCTATTATTCCGATGAGATGTCTACTCCTCTGACGGCGTCGATAAAGTTTGATATCATCGACGAAAACAAGGAAGCTTCCGATGAACTCAAGTCTTTCATCTCTTCAACGAAGGCTCAGGAGTCTTCATCTCTTTTATCAGGAAAAATAAGTTCTTCCAAGGAAATCAGTTCTTCCAAAGATGGGGAGAATGTGGTTGACAAGGTCGATACTGTCTCTTCTTATGCTTCCTATACCAATGCTTCCTATACCAAGAAGAACACGAAGACCTATAAGAATGAATCGCTTGAAACCAATGTTGACTCTTCTTACTTCTCCGGCCTTGATACAAGCTCGAATAATTATTATGCCTTAGGCTTTGACAGCTCTGATGTTATCACTGACGTCTTTGCCAATACTTCAATAACTGATCAGAACACTTCTGATTCGACTCTGTTCTTCAGTCCTAAAGGCAATACTTATTCTTATGGTATCGCCGGTTATATCAATGACATGTTCTTCAGTTCGACTACAGTCGACGGCGACTTTCTCACTTTCTATGATTCTGAGTGCTACGCAAACTCGGTCTTTTCCAAAGATGCCAGCACCTATAAAATCGCCTCTTCTTTCAAGGGACGAAACGACAACACTGATTATTCTGTCAATCTCACTATCAATTATGAGGATACAAAGATCACCGGATTTGAGTTTACTGAGAGTTTCGAAGCTGAGAATTCACGAGGAACGATCTCATATAAAGGAACTGATTTCGTCTTTGGAAACAAGATTGAGGATAATGCTCTGAACAATCCTGATCACCGCGACCTTTCTTCTTATTACATCACTTCTTTCACTATGAAGGAAATCTCCGGAACCAAGACTGATCTTTATGATTACACCAATCTCTCCAAGTATGGACCAAACAGCGTTTCGACCACTGATGGCGGATTGACAAAATATACCCTTTCCTACGATAAGACTTTGGTTTTGCAGGTCTCTGATATCGCTCCTACCGGTGCCTCGGTCGAATTTGACGATATCACCTATACGTCCTCTGATACGACAAAGGTTCCTGTCAAAGGAACTACCGGAGGCGGTATCTTTGCTATCTCTGCTTATACTGGCAATTCTAACAACCACGCTGTGGGTGAGGCTACCCTTACTTTCAAATCAGCCAAGGGAGTCGAAGTCAAAGTAGTCGTCGAGTTCACCGCTGTCGAATTGAAGGGAATCACTGTCGATCATATGCCAACTGGCAATGATTTCGGTGATGTCTTCAAGGGAGACAAGACGAGTTATTTCCTTCTCAACACGGATCCCGATGAACTCTCATATTCCTTTGGACTTAGAATCGTGAGCGGAAACAAAGACGGCATATCCTTATATGATTATGAAGACGGAAACATCGAAGGAGTACCGGGAGCCGGCTTCTCAGTCTTAGGCAATGAAATCGGTTCATACACTTTCAAATTATATGTCGTCGGTCACGAGGACATCGAGACTGAAGATACGTATTCCATCAATATCGTCGCCCCTTATTCCGCTGATTACCTGAAGACCAACCTAGTAGGAAAATCATATGTCAAAGACACGGGAACCCTCAAGGATGTTCTCACTTTCACAAGCGATACTCTGATCACAGTTGTCGAGACATCAACAACTGAAACACTGATTGACTTTTTCGCCTATCACTTCGAAGAAGGACACGTTGTCATCGATAACGATTATGATACCAAAGGCCTTTACTACGAGAGAATCTATAAGGGCAATATCTACTATTCCAACGACTTTTCGTCTATCTATTTCTACGCCTCAACCAATGACGGCGACAGCTCAACTGTCGCAACCAATAAGGCGAAGGTGGAATTCTCCAAATATGTCACTGACGCAGAGATAGGAGACTATGTTGATGGAAAGGCTTTCGCAGGTGAAAATTTCATTATCGGCATCGGCATGTGCAAGGCTACTTTGACGTTTGCAAAGGATACCGGGACCATCACTCTTTACAGCAATGCCAGCAAGACTGATATCAATACTGTGACTTTCAGTTATACGTATTCTGCCGGTAAATTCGGCAATTTCTTCACCATTTCCAATGTTGCCGGAACTTTAGAAGCCGGCATCTCTGCAATCACTGGTAATCAGTTTGAGTATTTGAATACTACTCGGAAGATAGTTGTCAAAATGACCATCAAAGGAGGTTCTTCTCAATTTAGTTTCGATATTGCATCTTAGTACGTTTTGACTTATCTTAGTAAATATTTAAAAATCATTTATTTGATTGAAAGGAAAAAAAAGATTATGAGAAAAAAATCTGCATCTTTCTTGTTGGTAATGAGTGCCTTGGTCTTTGGTCTTGCCGGGTGCGGTGATTCCTCCCTCTCTCTTGGTTCTTCAGCGGCTTCTTCTACCCCTGTTTCTTCCTCTCCTGTTTCTTCGTCCCCGATTTCTTCGTCCCCGATTTCCTCGTCTCAGGAAAGTTCTTCTTCCTCTTCAACTGCTCCTGTCGTAGAAAAGTATGCTGTCACGTTCAATGAGGTTACCGGTGCAACTATCAGTATCACTAGTCCTGCTGAGGGTACTTCTTTTGCTGCCGGAACAAATGTCAATTTCAAGGTCACCATCACCGATACTACGATGATGGTCGATACCATCACCTGCGAAGATACCTATTTGTCTGATCCTGTCACCAATCAGGCGGGAACTGAGGTCACCTGTGCTTTCACAATGCCTTCCAAGGCTGTTGCTGTCACTGTCACCTTAAAGAAGATCCCTGTCTACTATGGAATCACCTTTAACAAAGACATCGTCGGCGGAAAACTGGCCATCTTTGCTGAGAAGGCAGTAGCCGGTGAAACAATCAACGTCTATCTTGAGACACTGGAAGGCTATGAATTAACTAAACTCACCTCCAATGTCAAGGATCTGGCTTTCAAGACTGTCCATGAAGGCGAACAGTTCTCCTTTGTCATGCCTTCAGCTGATGTTTCTATCAGTGCTGAATTCGCCAAGAAGTATCTAGTTGCTGAGATCAAAGATGTCAGCAAATCATTAAAGACTTTAACCGGAATTACTGAAGGCGAACATATCGCTGAAGGCAAGACTATTGATCTGACAGTCGAATTCGGTTCAACTGCCTATGCTTCTGCTGTCTATGTCACTGTCAACAATCAAAGTCTTGAGATGACTCCGGTTACCACTTCCGGTTCATCTGATTATTATTCTCAGTATACCTGTTCCTTCGTGATGCCTAATAAGGATGTCCACGTCTATGTGACCAGAAACGGAACTTATACTTCCGAAACCGGTCACGTTGTCAATCTCATCAACAATGAGAATGTCTATGTTCTCGGTTTCACTTCCGGATTGAAATATAGTTCAGTGAGCTTCAACTTCTATAACATGGACGGATTTGTCGTCACCGGTATGGAATACAGAGCTGTGGGTGCTGCTGAAACTGATGCCTGGACTGCTCTTTCCTTCTCGGGAACCAGTGTCTATTCGCCTTCTTTCACTTCTGATACCGATATCAGAATCAATACAAAGACCTGCAATGTCAGAACTGTTCAGTATTACAACCTGGCCAATGTCCAAATCAACTATGGAGAAGCTAAAAATACTGTCAATGTCGGTGACACCTACAATATAAATAATGCCAGTCTGACTGGTTTCCACCTTTCTGATGTTGCCTTTGTCGGCGGTGTTTCCAATGTCACAAACACCTTGAATTATGGAAGCGGAAATATTTCCTTCACCGTTCCTGAGGGAACTGATCCTATTGTCATCTACTTCAAGACTGTAGCTAATGGCACCATCACTTATACCGAACCGGCTGAGGAGAATCATATTGCCTCAGTTTCCATCAGAAAGAATTCTTATAGCACTGAGGAAATTACTTCGGCTGCTCCTAATGATATGGTTTACGTCTATCCTAAGGCTGATGACAATTATAAGGTTGTCACTATGAAGGCCATGAATGGAACTGCTGAAGTTACTACTTCTTACAACAAGCCTTATTACGGCGATGCCTATTTCAGCTTCACTATGCCTGCTAACGGCGATGTCACCCTGTCCTTTGGAACTTCTGCTGTCCGCAATGTCAGCTCTGAAACTGTCACCGGCGGAAAGATTACTCTGAATGCGACTTCTTATGGTGTCGGTGAGACAGCCTCCTTCACAGTTTCAACGGAGACAGTCTTCTTCAAAGTCAAAGATGTTGTTGAAAAGACTCATGAAGACCTTGAAATTACTTTAAGCGGAAACAGCGGATCCTTCGTCATGCCTGATTATGATGTTGTCCTTGTTCCTTCCTTTGAGGCAGTTGCCGGTGTCACCTTCTCTTTGACCAAAGAAGGCCTTCCTACTCAGATCAAGACTATCGGTTTCAGAGGCGGACAGAGCAATAGAACAATCGATTATAACGTTGCCAATGTCGGAGATGAAACCGACACAAACGTCTATAGTCAAGAGTTCCTGCCCGGTGAAAATGTCTCTGTTTCTGTCACATTCAATTCAACTGCCGACAATGCCACTATGGTTGTGACTTCCAAAGCTGAAACAGAAGGCGGAGAAAATGTCACTGCTTCATATGAACCTTCTTACTTAAATGGCGGACGTGCTTCTTATAGCTTTGTCGCAACTGATAAGACTCTCTCAGTCTCCTTCACCTATAAAGCCAATACTCCTCTTGCCTCGACTGTCACAAATGATGTTGCCGGTGTGACTCTTACCTATAAGGTCAGAGGTGCAGAGGCTGCTGACTTGAGCACCGTTTATGCCGGTGATGCCGTCGAAATCAAGATGGCCGGTACTCCTGCTTCCGGTAAGGCCTTAAAACTTGTCGTCAAGGATGCTTCCAGAGGAGATATGTTCAATAATTACACCACCACCGCAGATGGCCTGACTGCTTCCTTCACTGCAAATAATGCCTTCACTGTCACCGTTTCTGAAGTATCAGTCTTTAATTTCACTGTCAGCCAGGGTGAGACAACTGAAACAACCGGAAGTCTCAATGTCAATGTTCAGGATGCTACCACTTATTCTACTATCACTTATGCAAATGGCATTATCAGCGGAACTAAGATTTCTGTGACTCTTCAGAACTACTATTCTGTTCCTGTCAACTATGTTGTCAAATGCGGAGAGACTGAAATCACCACTGGAACTATCCCTGCCCGTGGTCAATATGGACCTTCTTCAGCTTATCTCAATGCCTTTGTAGTCGATGCCGATGTCACCGTTGCCTTCACTTTCTAATAAAGCTGAAAGAAGATAATGATAAAAGCCGAGCTTAAGTCATAGCTCGGCTTTTCTTATGCTTTTTTTAGTTTAGGAGACTATCAGTTTTGGAAGACTGCTTCAGTTTCTTCAGGAAGACTCTTTCTTCGACAAGACTGACAATCAGATGCAGGATGAGACCGGACCCGTAGATCAGGATGATATTATCCATCGTCATATTGATCAGCCTAAGCTGATAGAGAATGAAGAAGATGAGGTAATAGCCGATGTTGATGATCAGGGAATTGATCATCAGGTACATCGTCTTTCCGGTTCCTATGAAGATGGAATCTGGAATCATCGAGAGAGCAAAGGCGATATAGAAGGGGAAGAGCTTGATGGTGATCGAATACACTTCCTGATAATCGGATAACTGCTCGACATATTGGAAGAAAGGTGACCAGGCAGGAATGGTTAAGGCGACGAAACTGAGAGAGATGGTGGCAATGAAATAATAATTTCTATGTTTGAGTTTCCGGTAGTCATCCACGCAGTCGTGGCGGATGACTTCTGCTAAGGCAAAGATGGGAACAAGGGCGAAGTTCAGTATAAACAGCGTGCTGACATAGTAGCTGCCTTCTTCCGATACTAAGTTGACCATACGGCTTATCATATAGGCGTAGACTAAGTTGTCGAGGAGAAGCTGGATGCCGGAGAAGAAGCCGATCTTGACCCACTGTTTTATCAGTGGCATATCACTGCTGTCTAGTTTTGCCGGTTTGATGTTCTTTCCGTATATCAGGAGAGCGACCGCTGTCAGAGCCAGAACAGAATTAGTCATGATGTTGGTGTAGCTGACACCGATTACTCCGTACTTGGGAATCAGGTTGAAGTCTCCGATTATTCCTAAGATCATCTGCATGATCATGAGCAGATAGACATTTCGGGATTTTCCGATGACGACGAAGGCGACATCACAGATGACAGTGACAATATAGATGATATTGGCGATGGTCTCCATCTGAAGATGGAAAGTGACTTCTTCAAGATCAATAGATTCGTTGTTCATATAATCGACTAGATTCAAGGTGACAAAGTAGACGACTAGGGAGAAGACGATATAGACGGCAAGTGAGATGAGAAGAGCCTTGAATACGTGTGCTGAGAAATGCTGCCTGTCTTTCTTTATGGCTCTGTTTAAGACCGAATAAAGAGGGATGATGAGGAAAGCCTTGAGAGTATCGTCGATGAGATCATACCATTCCATCTGGCCGATGACATTCAGGCCTTCGACCGATGAGACCAAGAAGGCATTGACAGTCTGATAGATGAACGGAAAGAGACTCAGTAGGCAGAGAGAAAAGAAGAGCTTGAAGTGGAATTCCTTAAGCCCGGAAAACAGTTCTTTCAGTCTGGTCATTTTATATTTCTGCCTGCTTTGTTCATATAAGGTTATCTCTTTTCATAAGGATTCTTTACCAAGAATATAAAAAACCAAAAAGGATATATATTACACCGATTCAGTTAACTACTATTCTAATTATATCAGTATTAAAAATATAGTTATATTTTATGCTTTATTTGTTTATAAAGATATGAAGGGAGTCAATTGATTGAACAATAAAAAAAGAAACAGCTGATAAAGTCTGTTATCAATTCTTTCAGTTGTAGATATGAAATGATAATCTAATCATCAATATTCGATAAATATGTCTTCTAATTTAGCAACATATTGCAATAAGATAAAGTTGGTATATTAAATTATATTTATTAATCAGATAAATAATAGTGATACATATCTGTAAAACAAAATAATTAATTCAATACTGATAACCTATCGTATTTTCAATTTATCACGATTTGATTTCATATTTCTTGCTGTTTACTTTACGATTTTGTTAATCTATGATAAGAATCCTAAACCCGAGGGGTGTAAATGGTAATAAGAATAGCCATGGTCGAAGACTGCTTAGAAGATGCCACTCGTCTTAAGGAATATCTTATGAGATATTCTAAGGAAGAGCAGGTTGATTTTAATATCGACTATTTTGACAGTGCTGAAAAATTCCTTTCTCAATACCAAGCTGTCTATGCTTTGGTGTTCTTAGATATCAAGATGTCGGGAATGAACGGAATGGATTGTGCCGTCGAGCTGAGAAAAAAAGACAAAGTAGTCTCCATCATCTTCATAACAAGTCTTATTCAGTTTGCCCAGAAAGGCTATGAGGTAAACGCCCTGAGCTTTTTGATCAAACCCATCAACTACGCTGATATCTATATGAAGCTGAAGAAAGCTCTTGATCTGGTCTTCATCAAAGAAGAGCACCATATCATGATCAGTGTTCATTCCGGTGTCTGCATGATCTCAACCGATGAACTGATGTATGTCGAAATTCAGGGACACCGTCTGAAATATCATCTTGTCGGTGAGACTTTGGAGATGAGCGGAAATCTCTCCAAGGCCGAAAAGGAACTGTCAGGTTTTGGGTTTCTCCGTTGCAACAGCTGTTATCTTGTCAATCCTAAACACGTCATGTCAGTAAAAGGCATGGATATTCGAGTGGGAAGCGAAATCCTTAAAATCAGTCGACCTAAAAGAAAAGCCTTTATGACTAAGCTTACAAATTGGCTGGCTGGCGAAAACAACAGAGAAAGAGGAAGATAACAATGGATTTTCAAAATATCTGGTCCGTCTTCCGGGCGTCTATCTTTGAATTTGTCTTAGAGATCTTTGTCTTCTATTTCATCTTTCAGTTGGGAATGAAGAAAAGAAAACTCTTCTACGTGTATTTCATCAATGCTTTCTTCCTTACCTGTCTTCTAGGTTTTGGACTGACTTTCTTCTATGTCGGATACGGGAATACTATCTGGGGAAGAAGTATTGTCTATACCTCGATGTTCTTAGTGTCCTATCTTCTTTTGATACCTTGCTTTGATGAATCCCCCTGGAGTGTCCTCTTCTGTGCAATCGGCGCTTATGCTGCTCAGAATCTAGCCTATCAGGTATATTTGATCGTCTGGTATATCGGTGAGGCCTTTAATGTGTTTCCTCAGATATTCCAAAGAGAATATGCCAGCTTTTTCTTCTATCTATATTATTATTCTTTTTTCTCGGTCGAGGTTCTTGCAGTCTACTTCCTCTTTGCCAGGAAGATGCGGGATTATCTGAGTCTTTATTCCGTCAAGTTCAAAGTTCTGGTCTTCTCCGTCTTCGTG
>DHDT01000033.1:29265-34301 GCA_002399505.1 Caryophanales bacterium UBA4869
CTTCTCCGTCTTCGTGATACTGATAACTGTTGTCTTAACTACTATTCAGGATATTTATATTTCCGTGGAACCGACAGTCCTGAGGATTTCCGGAAATCTTTTGGCAGCTACCTGCTGTGTCTGTATTCTCCTTCTTCTCTCAGGCTTTTTGGAGAAGAAGGAGTCTCAGGCGGAAATCGAATTGCTGCAGAGGATGATGAAGGAAAAACAGCAGCAGCTAGAGATATCCAAGGAAAGCATCGATCTGGTGAATATCAAATGCCACGATATGCGTCATCGTCTTCAGGCAATGAAGGAAGAAGGCAAAGAAGTCAATGCCGAAAACTTCAAAGACTTGGAAGAGTCTGTTTCTCTTTATGATACTAATGCACAGACTGGCAATAAGGCTCTTGATGTCATCATTACCGAAAAACAGCTTTTCTGCCGGAAACACGGTATTCGTCTGTCTTTTATTGCGGATGGAAAAGAGCTGTCCTTCATGGAAGACAATGATGTCTATTGTCTGTTTGGCAACATTCTCGAGAATGCCTTGGAGGCGGTTGGAAAAGTCACTGACACGGAAAAGAAGACTATCTGTCTGACTATCAAGAAGACAGGTCAGTTATTGAGTATTCATGAGGAAAACTACTTTGAGGGAAAAATCCGATTCGAAAAGGGAATGCCTCTGACTTCCAAAAAAGATGATCGCTATCATGGCTTTGGAATGAAGAGCATCGAATATATCGTCAGGAAATACAAAGGTGAAGTCACCTCCAATGCTGAAAAATCTATTTTTCACCTCAATATCATGTTCAGCGTACCAGATACAAGGCCTAAAAAGGCTTCTTTGTAAATTCGGTATTATGTCAGATATTTTTTAGAAGAGGTGACAGTTTAAGCAAAAAAAATGCAGAATAAGAAACCGCGTTGAAAGCGGTTTTTTATTTGTTTAAACTGAGTCTGCGTTTAGGAAAGCGCTATTTCAAGGGAGGACTTGGAAATGAATATCATGAAGAAAAGAAGAACTGTCACCTTATTCTCAGCCTTAGCTGTTTTAGTAAGCGTCGGTGCTTTAGCCTCTTGCAGTAACGGCGGCTCTAGTGAAATCAAAACTGAAGATATGATAAAACTGGAAGCTGAAAAAGCCGTTGTCAGGGGAACACCTTCTTCCGGAAGTGCCTTCCTTGTCGAATCGGATGAAGACAGCAAAGTCCAGGCCACTGGCTGGGAATATATCGGTAATTTAGCCGTTATCGATAATTCCATCACTTGGGTCTTTGAAGGATCCAAAGAAGGAAAACAGGATTTTATTCTGACAGTCTCCAATACTCAGATGGCCTCGGTCAAGTTAGAAGACCAGGGCAATATCAAAGTCAATGATGTCGATGCCACTTTCAGTTTAAGCCTTGATAGCGGAGACGGCAAAGGCGAGAACTGGCAGAAGGTCACAGTCACAGCCTCCAATATCAAGTCGGGATATAACTTCATCGTCTTATCCGTCAAAGCCAACACTTTGTCTGATGATGGCTCAATCTGTGCTCCTAATGTCGATAACATCTATATCCCCAAAGACGGGAACTCTACTCATACCCATGATTTCACCGATACTTCAAGCGGAGACTGTCTGACAGCCGGTTATACCCATTCCGAATGCGATGACTGCGGAATCAGCTATGATCACGATTATACCAATCCTGTCGGCCATCAAGTCGGCGAAGACGGAATCTGTTCTGTCTGCGGCAAGAAAGTCTATAGCTATGAAGCTGAAAATGCCGATATCAGTGGAGTTGTATCCAGTTATGGTTCTGTAATCGATATCAATTCTGCCGCCTCTAACGGCTATTCTGTGGGAAGCTTTTCCAAAGTCGGGAATACCCTGGCTTTTAAAATCGACTCCACTATAAGCGATGAAGTGACTTTTGTCTTCCGTCTTTCATCGACTAGATGGGCGGATGGCTCGACTGGCGGAAACGTCAATATCGCTTCTACTCAGGTGACAGATGTTCTGACAATCTCCTTGAATGAAACTGAGATAACTCCTAGTTCGATTCTTCCGGGAAGTAATGGAGAATACTATTTCAACTGGGCCAATGCCATCACTAAAGCCACTGTCAATGAAGGCGAAAACTCTTTGAAGATCGTCTCTAAGACTGATGCCGGCGCTCCCAATATCGACGTTGTTCAGATGACTGCCGACAATGCTGTTCTCTCCTGGACTGATATCGATAATGTCGGTGACAGCTCTGCTTCACAAAACGAACATAACAAAGTCACTGCCACGATGCCCGATTATGTTCACGCCAATCAGTTTGTCTATGAGAGCGAAGATGCTGTCATCACCGGCGGAAGCGTTAAAGACAATGAGACCGATACCTCAAACAATAAGTTTGTCGGTGATCTCTTCAATGGAAATTCCATCACCTATAATTTCACTTCCTCAGAGGCCGGTGTCGGAAACCTCATCTTCAAGATGGCATCAACCTGCGCTATCTGGAATAACGGCGTTGCCCAGAATATGGTCGACTTCAATCTGGCTGAGAATACTGCTATGACTTTAAATGGAACCGCAGTCGACTTGTCTTCTTTGCTTTTGAAAGGATATCCTAGCGAGAACTTCTTCAACTGGAATTACCTTTCTCTGACTGATGCCGCACTTTTAAAGGGTGAGAACATAGTCGTCTTTGAAATTCCCTACTCCTGGGGCGGACCTAATATGGATAATCTGATTGTCGACAGTGATCTGACAATCGAAAAGACTGTCATCACTCCTCAGGCTTAAGACCAGACTATTAAAAAAACTGACTGAAAATTAACGGAAGACCGGACAATATCCGGTCTTCTTAGATGAAATCAAAGGAGACTCTATGAAAGCAAAACGTTTTCTGATTATGAATGTCGCTATCATTTCCTCATTGTCTGTTTTACTTATCACCGCCAATATCGTCATTTCCGTCTTTCATAATGCCATCAATCTCGCTCTTTCAGGATCTGGTGCCAATTATCAGTCTGCAACAGCCCAGGAAGCTTATGATAAGGGCGCAGAAGTCGGTCGTCAGATTGAAGAAGAAGGATTGGTTCTCCTTAAAAACAACAATGGTGTTCTTCCTCTTGAAAACACGGAGAAAATAAATTTGTTCGGCTGGGCCTCATCCTCAGTCTTTTATGGAGGAAGCGGCAGCGGAACCAGTAATTCTTTAAGCGCTTTAGGCTTGCCGGAAGCGCTGAAGAAAAAAGGAATCGAGTGTAATCCTTCTTTAGTTTCTAAGTATGAGGAGTTCCAAAGCTAGAGAAAAGCCTCGGGTGTCGGAAGCGCCGATTGGTCGTTGCCAGAACCGGCTATTGATACTTATAGCGATGCTGATTTTTCTTCTTATCTGGCTTATTCTGACACAGCGATGATGGTTATCTCCCGTAACGGCGGAGAAGGAAACGATTTGCCTAAAGGCTATCTCACAATCACTGAAAATGAAAGAAACCTATTAGATAAGATCAAAACGAAATTTGAAAAAGTAATCGTCTTAATCAATACTGGCAATGCCATGGAATTAGGATTCTTAGACGATGAGAAAATCGATGCCGCTGTCAATATCGGTTTCCCCGGTTCTCAGGGACTTGAAGGTGTAGCCAGTGTCATCAAAGGCGAAGTGTCGCCTTCAGGAAGACTGGTCGACACATACGCCTATGATTCTACTTCTGCCCCTTCTTATTTTGAATCGGCGGTCGATAACAATACTCTGGGCGTATTTCAATATTCCAATAAGGCCGGATACTATTACGTCGATTATAACGAAGGCATTTATGTCGGATATCGTTATTATGAAACCAGGTATTCACCCGATTCTCCTTCTCATGATGAAGGAATCGATTATTCCTCAGTCGTTCAGTATCCTTTTGGCTATGGATTAAGCTATACGACTTTCGATTATGAGTTTGTCAGTTCCTCTCCGGAAAGAAATTCGGATGTTACTGCTGATAGCCAACTAAGTGTAAAGGTGAAAGTCACTAACACCGGCTCTGTCAAAGGAAAAGACGTTGTCTCTCTCTACTATACAGCTCCTTATATTGCAGGACAGATTGAGAAATCATACGTCACCTTAGGATCATTTGAAAAGACTAAGGAATTAGCTCCTAAAGAAAGCCAGATCTTGGAATTCACTATCAGCATGGAAGATATGGCATCATATGATTCTAATGATATGAATAGAGATGGTTTCTGCGGATATACCTTAGACAAAGGAACATATTCTCTTCGTCTGTCAAAGAATTCTCATGAAAGACTGAAGGACGACAGCGCCTTCACTGTCGACTACAATCTGAAAACCAGTGCCAACATCATCAGAAGATCAAATGATAAGACTGATGTCACTAATCAGTATACTGGTGAAACTGCTGAAAACGGCATAAGCGTCGATGGAAGTCAGGAGAAGACAAAAGTCGAATATGTATCCCGTTTGGACTTTGAAGGTACTCTTCCTCAAAAGAAGAGCCGTGAGATGACTTCAGAAGTCAATGCCTTGATCAATTATAAGACCGTTGATGACAAGGACGATGAGATGCCGAGAGTCAGCGAGGATTCAGGACTTGTCCTCAAAGACATGGAAGGTTTAGATTACTCGGACCCCAAATGGGAGACTCTCTTAAATCAGCTCAGTGTCAAGGAGATGAAGGAACTAATCGGAAAAGCCGGTTATCTGACAGCGAGGATCCCTTCTATCGAAAAAAGCAAGACCATCGATTTAGATGGTCCGGCCGGAATCAATGAATCCAATACCACTATCGGAACTGATACGAGTCACGCTGTCGCTTATCCCTGCGAGACTGTCATTGCTCAGACTTTCAATAAAGATGTCGCCTACTCGATGGGTTATGCGGTTGGAAAAGAAGCCGATGCCTATGGTATCAATGGCTGGTATGCACCAGCCATGAATCTTCATCGTTCTCCTTATTCTGGAAGAAACTTCGAATACTATAGCGAGGACCCCTATCTTTCCGGAGTTATGGGCTCTAATGTCTCTAAAGGCGCTAAGGATATGGGACTCTATACTTACGTCAAGCAC
>DHDT01000033.1:34406-48816 GCA_002399505.1 Caryophanales bacterium UBA4869
CTCTATACTTACGTCAAGCACTTTGCCGTCAATGATCAGGAAACCAAAAGAGATGCTAACGGCATCTATACCTGGCTGACTGAGCAGTCCATGCGCGAATTATATCTCAAGCCCTTTGAGATGACCGTGAAAGACGGTTCAGCCACGGCCTTTATGTCTTCTTTCAATCGAATCGGAGCCACTTGGGCTGGAGGAAGCCATTCTCTTCTGACTACTATCCTCAGAAACGAATGGGGATATCAGGGCATGGTTATCACTGATTGGTATTATCCAGGCAACTATATGAATATCGACCAGGGACTGAGAGCCGGAAATGACTGCTGGCTGAACGGCTTGGGTCTGGATGTCACTTTCGATACTTCTTCCTCTACTTCGGTCAAGAAGATGAGAGAATCCTCTCATCATATCCTCTATACGATTGCCAATGCGACAATCGTCTCCAAGGAAGCCGACAATACCTGGGTGATATACGTCTATGTCATCGATGCCATCTTAGTAGTTGAACTGGGATTTTATCTCACTATGACTATCTTTGGATATAAGAAGAAACTGAAGAGCGAATCAAATAAGAATGATTTGAAACAGGGTGAATAGAAATGAAAAACAATAAAAAGAAAATGAAGGCAAAGACTTTTGCCTTCATCATGTCGGGTGCTGTCTTGGTGACTGTCAGTTTTGGAATTGTCTTTACTCTTCTGACAACCACTTATTTTGATCCGGTCCTAAGAGACTTCTTCGGTGAACAGGCCAGTGCGACTGGATCACTTTCCGGAAGCGATGATGTCATCTATGACAAGATGGATTTTTCTACCGTCAAGGAACTTGAGGATTATGAGACTTCTTTAGTCCGTGAAATCGGCGGAGAGGGATATGTCCTTTTAAAGAATGACACTGCTAATGGCAAAGGTCTTCCTATTGCCACTGATAAGAACAATAAAACCAAACTCAGTCTTTTCTCTCATTCCTCGGTTGATATCGTTGCCGGAGGTACGGGGTCTGGTGTCGGAACTTCAAATTTGACTTTAAAAGACGCACTTGAAAACAACAATTATGATGTGAATGACACCCTGTGGAATTTCTATGCCACCGGAAACGGCAAAGGCTATAAGAGAGGTTCAGGTTCTATCAATTACGGTCAGGGTGAAGATTGGTCGATCAATGAATGCCCCTTAAGCAAACTTCAGGGTGAATCAGGTTTACTGGCCTCAACTGATAATTCCACAGCCGTCTATGTTCTTTCAAGAACTGGCGGAGAAGGACGTGACTTAGGAAGATCGATGACTAATTTCACTTCTGCTGCCGCTGACAAGAACAAGAGCTATCTAGAACCGGATTCAGTCGAATTAGGTGTCATCTCTTATTTGAATGACAACTTTGACAATGTCATCCTTCTTGTGAACACCAACAACGTGATGGAATTAGGCTGGGTAGAAGACTACGAAAACATCAATTCTGTGCTTTGGGTACCGGGAGGAGGCGGGGAGGCCGCTAACTCTATTGCTGATGTAATAGTAGGAAATGTCACTCCTTCTGGACATCTGACTGATACGATGGCCTATGACGCTTTCTCCTCTCCGGCCATGAAGAACATGGGCGATTTCCAGTATACGGTCTCCGGAAACTCAACTGGCTATTACGGCGTCTCTTATGACGAGGGCATCTATGTCGGATATAAGTATTATGAGACTCGCTATTATGATTCCGTCATGAATCAGGGCAATGTCGGAGACTATGACTATTCGACTTCGGTCCAGTATCCTTTTGGATATGGCTTAAGCTATACCACCTTTGACTGGACTAACTATAAGTCATCATCGATGGATAAAGATGGCAACATCGAAATCAGCGTCGATATCAAGAATACCGGCTCTGTCAAAGGTAAAGAAGTTGTCCAAGTATATCTAGAGTCTCCTTATACTGATTACGACAGAGAAAACCATATTGAGAAGTCAGCTGTGTCCTTAGTCGGATATGCCAAGACTTCTTTATTGGAACCTGGGTCCAGTGAGACTGTCAAAGTCACAGTAAGCAGAGATGATTTTGTCTCTTATGATGATACTAAGGCCAAGACCTATATTCTAGACCAGGGAGACTACAATCTGACAGCTGCCTCTGATGCTCATAAAGCAACCAACAATATTCTTGCCAAACACGATAAGGTCATGGGCGGAAAGATGGATGAAAACGGAAACAAAGACTTTGTCTCTACCTGGACCAATTCAAATTTAGATACTTCAACCTATTCCAAGTCTGAAAAAGGAACTGAAGTGACTAATAGGTTCGATGGCGATAACTTAGAAGGCTCTAATTACATCAATCGCGACAAATACCTGAGCAGAAACGACTGGACTAATACTTTCCCGGTGACTCACGGCAATCAAAACCGCAAAGTAAAGAGCACCTATGGCGAAGTAAACGGATATTCCTACCAGGAAGAAATCACTTCTGACTTGAAGAAGAAACTTGATCTTAAAGGAACATCAGAAGCAGCCAAGACTCCTCTTTCTGACGAAGATGCCGCCAGTAAAGCGGGTGAGATGGGGAAAGACGGAGACTTAGAACTCATCGATTATCGCGGAAAAGCCTATGACGACAAGGACTATGAAGAACTGGCCAGTCAGGTTACGACGAAAGAAGCCGGCAAAATCATCAATCTGGCAGGTTATACCAGTGAAAAGGCCAGTTCGATTCAAAAGCCTAAGGCAATTGATCTTGACGGACCGATGGGCCTTAACAATATGGCCACCCATGAACCTTATTCAATCTCCTATCCTTCGGAGGTGACTATCGCCGCTTCCTTCAATGACACACTTTCGGAAAAGCATGGAAACGCCGTAGCCAATGACGGACTTAAGACTACTGTCAAAGCGTCAGGCTGGTATGCTCCCGCCATGAATATTCACCGGACACCTTTTGCGGGAAGAAACTTCGAATACTATTCAGAAGATAGCTATATGTCGGGAAAGATGGCAATAGCTGCTACCACCGGTGCCGCAAAGAAAGGAATGTATTCCTTCGTCAAGCACTTTGCCCTCAATGATCAAGAAGATCATCGAAGCGATAACGGCTTAGTGACCTGGTGCAACGAGCAGGCTATGCGTGAAATCTATCTTAAACCATTCCAGATGGTCGCTGAGGCAAAGCCGGTAACTATGAGCTACTACGAAAAAGACAATGACGGAAACTTAAGAGCCAAGACGACTGAGATGCCTCTGTTAAGAGCAGTTATGTCCTCCTTCAATCGTATCGGATACACCTGGGCTGGAGGAGATTACCGTCTTATTACCGAAGTTTTGAGAAACGAGTGGGGATTCAACGGTTTTGTTCTTACTGATTACAGTCTCGGAGCAACTAGCTATATGCATACGGAACAGATGCTCAGAGCCGGCGGAGACGGACAGTTGACTCAGTATGGAAACTCCTATGCGATCACCAACGATACTCAGGTCTATTATTCGAAGCAGGCTTTGAAACATATCCTCTTCACTGTCGTCAATTCCAATGCTATGAACGGCTTCAAGAACGGGACTGTTGTTGCCGATACACCTTTCGCCAATTATTACTATATTGTCATCAGCGTCGATATCCTTCTTCTTCTTGCAGTCGGCGGATTTGTCACTCTGACTGTTCTTCGCTTCAAGAAGGAAAAGCAGGGTAAGGAAATCGCAAAAGAAACCTCTGACATATAAGAACAAAGCTCCTTGGTCCTCCTCCAAGGAGCTTTTTCTGTGCCTTGATTACTTCTTTTTCTTTTTGTATATGATGAGAAGTACTATTCCAGACAAAAGGAAGAATACGAATAAGACAATCATGCTGATACCCATATTGACCCCGAGATTATAGGCGTTGGTATTATCAGGATTCATCCTGAGATTATGAAAAGAAGCTCCGGTTATCAGTGATATCAAGGAGAGAGCAAAAGAGATTATCGTAAGAGTTTTTAATTTTTTCATCTGTAATGATTATGTACCTTATCTAAAGTCTGAGCCTTGTGAGTTTTGTTTTCAAGAACGAAAACCAATCACTGATTGGAAAACGTGATTAAACAAAATGAAAAAGGACATCTGCTAAACAAAGCAGATGTCCTTTTTCGGATTAATACTAAGAGATTTGTTTAGGCCTTAGGAGCGTTATAAGTGACGACTAAAGCAGGAATATCCCAGTTAGCACCGTTTTTGGCGATGCTGTAGGTGTAGTTTCCTAAGGTGATAGGCGCATATTCTTCAGCAACACTGGTTTTCAAGTCAGCAGCGTGACCGTCGCCGCTGAGGACTCCGTCTGGTCCTCCAAAGTGAACTAAGAAATCATATACTACGGTCTCACTATGAAGAGAAGCGATTGTCGATACCGGGATATTGAAAGTCCAGGTTTTGTCTTCGTTGATGGTTAAGGAAGTCAAGGCGCCGGCGACAGTATTATCGTAGCCGTTGACCCATCCCTGATGATCGACATTGTCGTTGTGCTGGAAATCATAGACTAAGCCAGTTAGTTCGCCGGCCGGATAGCCTTTGCTAGTTCCTTTGATTTGGTAGTTGACGATTGTATTTTCTTCAACAGCTGTCTGGACTAAATTGACTGAAGTGGGAGTAATAGAGTTTGATTTTACGACATTTCCGCTGACGCAGTCATAGTTATCAGAGTTCGAGAAGAGGTTGTAATCAAGGTTATCGATAGTGACGGTGTTTTCTTCATAAGTCAGACCAAGACCAATCCAGGTAGGTCCTTTGATGCTGTTATTATAGGCATCAGTTTCTTCCTGAGTGTTTCCACTGGCCTTCAATTCATGGACAATACCCTCGGCATCATGACGATAGGTATCACCGCCTAAATGATGGACCTTTAAGTCAGTCGCATTTGTCGCATTGTTCCAGACAAAACGTCCGATATGATCAAGTCCGTCTTCGGTGATTCCTAAATCGGAATAAGAAGCCTTGATGGTCCAGGTCTTGTCGGCATTCAAGGTAGGAGTAAGGTTAGAAACTCTGGTAGAAGCCCAATCGCCGCCTCGTTTCATGAACTCAAGACCGGCTGTCGACGCAAAGGAGGCTTCGGTTTCAGCATTGAAACCGACAGTCTCGCCTCTGACTACAACAGTGGCGACGTTATTCTCATTGACTAGGGAAGCCTTCGTGGCCTGACACTGAGTCTTTTCATAGACGGCCTTATAGACGACGGTATCTTCGCTTTCGACATAAGCGACGATTTCCTTGTCAAAACCGCGGAAGATATAGATGCCGTTTTCATCAGTCGGTTTCTGGGGGATTTCCTCACTGAAGGCAGGTACATCATCGGCATTGATCTCATCGATGGCCTGAATGATGGAATCATCGTAGTTTACGAAGGTTACTTTATGTTTGGCAGTCAGACTTTCAATCGTGACGGCGATAGTTTTGACGATAACCTTGTCTTCGGAATTTTTGCCGACTGAGGTGACAGTGACATTACAGGTGCCTTCTTTTACGGCAGTGATGAGTCCGGTATTGCTGACAGTGGCAATTGCGGCATCAGAAGAGGCATAGGCAACACCCTTTTCAGTAGCGTTTGCAGGTAAGACAGTGGCAGTTATCTGTTTGGTCTCGCCTTCCTTTAAAAGAGCCTTAGAGAAGTCGACAGTCAAATCAGAAATGGCAGTGGCCTTGACTTGTACGGCGATTGTCTTGACGACCTTGTTTCCGTCTGCCTTTTTGCCCTTGGAAGTTACAGTGATGGTAGCGGAGCCGATACTCTTTCCTTCGATGACGCCTTCATTGGTGACAGTGGCGATTTCGGCCTTGTCAGTTGAATACTCAAATCCTTTAGTGGTGGTGTTTTTAGGAGCGATGGTGGCGGTGATGGTTTTTCTTTCTCCTACTTCGAGTTCAGCCGTGGTGAAGTCGATTGAGAAGTCAGTGATGTAGACTGTGGCAGCAGAAGATGGTTTTGTGGAAGAAGTCTCATTTGTAGGGGAAGTATTGCTGGTTGTTCCTTTGGAACATCCAGTTAAGATGAGTGCAGGCAACAGAACTAAAAGCATCTTTCTAAGTTTCATGATTAATACCTATAAAAGCCCTTTCATTTAGCTTACAGGTATATTTAAAATCATTAATAAGTCTTCTCTTTTAGTTTTTCGTAAGCCTCTTAGAATATTTCGCAACCAAGTTAATTTTTTAGGAAATAATACGTTTTATCCAGAATGTGAAAAGCTAAAAAATGACGATAAAAATAATCAAATTAATCAAGAAATAATCAACTGGCTTTTTCTCTATATTTCATTAGCGATAATCGAGATAATTTACCCACCGCCAAAGAATAAACGACAGGTGTTTTCTTATGTCTTTCAATCAATTATAATGCCCTTGTTTATCGCTATTTCTTTATGCTTTATAGAAAGACTGTCTTTAAGAAAGAAGAATCCTTCAATTGATTTCTTAGTCGCAAAAGCGATAAACAGCAACGGCTTTGCGAAATAAACCAATCACTTTGCGAAATACTGAAAGGGCTTTTTTCCTAAGCCTTTATATTATAAAAGGAAACCAATAGGGGAGGACTATATGAAAAAAGGAAAAATCATCCAAATCGTAACGATTGGAGCTATTGCGTCCTTGGTCGGAGTTATCAACGGTGTCTGTTTTGCTAATAGCAAGATGCTCAATAACTTCGCCTATATCAATCAGAATACGGATAATAAGGAGACAGCTGTCAAAGGTGCCGCATTAGCAAAGAAGATCGAAGGAGAAGGCGCAGTCTTAGTCGACAATAACGGCACTCTTCCTCTTTCCAAAGATGTGACTAAAGCCAATGTCTTTGGCTGGTCTTCGACTCAGTGGGTGTATTCTGGCTCAGGAAGCGGCAGAGTCGATCATCTGGAAACAGATTTTCTTTCAGCCATGAAGGCTTACGGAATCAAGACCAATACCGACTTGACTGATTTCTACACTGACTTCCTTGGTGAACGACCGATGATGGGTAAGACTCAAAGCGGAAATACGGGAACGCTGAAAAGCTATGCCAGTGAGTTTTCTGTTTTATATGAACCTACTATTGAAAGCTATAGTTCTGACCTTCTTTCTGAGGCTAAGGACTTTTCCGATACGGCTTTTGTCATTATCTCCAGAGTCGCAGGTGAATCTAACGATTCTCCTAAATACCAGAGGTATTCCAATACAAAAGGCGGAAACAATAAACAGAACGACTTAGATCGAACCTACTTGGATATTTCCAAGGATGAAGAAGATCTATTGACTTACGTCACAGCCAATTACAAGAACACCATAGTCTTGGTCAACTCTACCAATACTATGAATACGGAGTTCTTGAGCCGGTTTGATGTCGATGCCTGTATTGTCACTGGAGCTACCGGTCAAAATGGAGCTTCAGCTCTTCCTTATATGATATACGGAGAAATCAATCCTAGCGGAAGACTCTCAGATACTTATGCCTATTCCTTAAAATCCAATCCTTCTTATTATGTTTCAGGTCCAGTTGAAAAGAATACGACTCAGAACTTTTATACCAATACGACTACTAAGGGAATTTATCCTAACGTCTCTGGCGTAAATAACGGAAATGTTTCTGATAATGCCGCTTATGAAGGCGCTCATTTCGTCGATTACTGCGAAGATATCTATTTGGGATATAAGTGGTATGAGACCGCCGATGCCGAGGGTTATTTTTCTTCTGTTGATAACGAATACGGAAAAGGCTATGACGGCGTTGTTCAGTATCCTTTCGGATACGGAATGAGCTATACATCCTTTTCTAAAAACATTCAATCAACTTCAGTTATCAAAGGGGAGACTTCACAAGACGATGTCATCGACATCAAAGTCAAAGTCAATAACACCGGTGAGGTAAAAGGCAAAGAGACGGTTCAGCTTTATCTTACTAAGCCCTACATAAAAGGCGGCATTGAAAAGAGCGAAGTCGAACTTGTTGATTTTAGTAAGACCTTAGAACTTCAGCCTGGTGATAATGAGTTAGTCGAATTCAAGGTCAGACTTGCTGATTTTGCCGATTATGACGACACCAACAAAAATAACAATGGTTTCACAGGCTATGAACTGGAAAAAGGTGATTATGTCTTCACCGTACGTGAAAACAGTCACGTAGTTTCAAAAGGCGATAACTCTTATACCTATAATCTTTCTTCTGATTTGAAGATTGAGACTGATTCGGTGACTGGTGAGAAGATTGAAAACAGACTTTTAGCGACTAGCGATGACGGTGTCAGTATTGACGGCAGTGATTCTGATCAGAACATCACCTATCTGAGCCGCGCTGATTTCAAGAATACTTATCCGACTGAAGAGGCTAATGCCAATCGTACTATGAGCGATGAATTGGTTCAGTTGAACAAAGACCAATATTCAAACAAAGTCGCTTCTGCTTTTGATGACAGACACGACTCAGATTATCAGGATGAACCGACATTCGGTGATGATAACGGACTGAAAATCTACGAAGACAAACAGGTCACTGACTTAGGTTATGAACTTGGCGCTGACTTTAACAGCGACAAGTGGAACAGCGTTTTAGATCAGGTCACTTTGGAAGAAGCCACTAATCTTTCTCTTCACGGCTACACTCATAACGAAGCTGTCAATTCGATTGGCAAGCCCTATACCAGAGAAGTAGACGGTCCTAACCAGGCTGGGTCCTTCAATGTCTCAAGCGATGCCTTAGGTTATCCCTGTGCCACAGTCTTAGCCCAGACTTTCAACAAGGAACTTTCTTATGAATACGGAAAGCAGTTAGGAAGCGAAGCCAAGTCTAATGGTTTTGATGGCCTCTATGCTGCCGGTATCAATATGCATCGTTCTCCTTTCTGCGGAAGAAATTACGAATACTGGTCCGAAGACAGCACCCTGACTGGAAAGATGGCCGCCAATGAAATCAAAGGCGGATTGAATGTCGGAACCTATTTCTATATGAAACACTTCATCGCCTATGACCAGGAGACCTACCGTGACGGCTTATATACTTGGATGACTGAGAGAAATCTCCGTCAAAACTATCTCAAACCCTTTGTCACCTGTATCAGAGAAGGCGGATTAAACGGCATCATGACTTCCTACAATCGCTTAGGTGCTACCTGGGCGGGCGGAAACTATTCTCTCATCCATGAACTTCTGGAAAAGGAGATCGGATATCAGGGAGCGATCATCACTGATTATTCCGATCATCAGGTCTTCATGAACGGCGATCAGTCTTTGCGTGCCGGCGGCAGTCTCTGGATGGACGGCTATGCCAATAACGGCAAGTATATCTATGACAAGACTTCTATCACTTTCAAAAACTGCCTGAGAGAAGCGACCAAGAGAAACCTCTACACCTATCTCAATACTGCCTATATCAATAAGAAGTTTGTTGAAAACGGAGACTCTGATTATCTCAATGTCCATAAACCCACTCCTTATTATTGGTGGACAACCGTCATCTATAGTCTCGATGCTCTTTCAGTTATCGGCTTAGGTCTGTGGCTGACTTTGCTTCTCGTCAAAAATCACAGAGAATCAAATACTCTCACTCTCGATGATACGAAAGCAGAGAAATAGTTTGAAACAGAGGAGAAAAACATGAAAAAACAATTGAAATCGGTGGCTTTGCTAAGTCTCGCTTTAGGACTGTCAGGCTGTGCCGGTGCTGATTTGAGTTCTTCAGGCACATCAACCTCAGCCGTTCCGGAAATCACCTATAAAGTCACTTCAATGACTATCGAGGCTAAACAGGACTACACCTATAAAGTCGGCTTCAAACTCGATAAGGAAGTCGAAGAAGGGACGGAATTCTATCTTTCCGATAATTCCCGCTTTGAAAAAGACGATGATAAGAAGCTTTCAATCGAAAACACCGGTAACCAGTATTCGTTTATCTATTCTGAACCGGAAACGGAATTCTATCTTTTAGTAGTCGGTGACAACACCGCTTACTGCAAACAGAACGTCATTCTGCCGACTGTCAATCCTTTGATTGTCACCAAAGACAATAAAGATGCCATCAGTTTTGTGAAGATGCAGGATGATAAGACTATCGATCAGTATTTCGTTTCCAATTCTCTTACAGTCTATCAGTCCTCAACTGCCGCTTTGGATAAGACGACAGCAGTAAAGGTCGTTGAAAACGGCGATCTTAGCAAGACTTATGATGTCAGTTCAGTCTCCGGTGCGGACTACTATACTTTGGAGTATAAGACCTCTTCTAAGATTACCTATACTTCCAAGACCTTTAAGAAGGATGTTCCTTTTGGAAGTGATGTCTTCACTTTCCAAGGTGTCAGTCTAAATTCGGAAGGTGACTTAGTCATCCAGGGTTTAGTAAATGAGGGAGTGAAAAAAGGAAATCTCTGCATTGTGTCTTCTTCGGATACCCATGTGGTCAGAACTGCTTTGACTATCAAAGATGACAATACTTTCACAGTGTCTTTCAATCTTTCTTATCTCGCCACTGCCGATGTCGATTATCATCTCTACTTGGAATTAGGTGCCGGTTCCTTTGTCGAAGTTCCTGATATTATCGAGAAGGATCAGTCTGTCACCTTAGCTGAGAAAGTGGTCTTCTTAAAAGAATCCGGTGAGGGACTAGTAGTCTCTTATAAGGAAAAGCAGGCGATAACTGTCTTAAACGCCAGCATGGTAAAAGACACTGACGGAATCGTCTATTTTGAAGCATCAGGTCTCTATGATGAAACCAAAGCAAATGTAGCTTTGTCTTCTCCAAGTCTCATTATCGACAACGACCAGAATGAAGTTGTCGATAAGCAGGTCTATCCTCTGACTGTCGATGAAACAGCTAAGTCTTTTACAGTCAAGGCTAAGCTCAGTCAGCTAACTAAGCAGGGTGCCTGGTATAACGTTAAAATCTGGCTTAACACCACTTTAGAAGGAAGTACTCCCACCTATGAGTTTTCCCATGATGACTGCACTAATCCGGATGTTTCCCTCAAGGATGACGTAAACGACAAGAAATTCTATTTCCAGAATTATGAGAACTTCCTGAAAATCTATTATGACGATGTCTCCGCTTCAATCACCTCCTGGAATTACGTCAAGAAGGAAGGAGTCGTATATCTGCATTTAGAAGGAAATGATGCTTCAAGTACCGTGACTGATAACTATGTCACCGTTTATCAGGACGGTGCACAGGATGACGGCCTCCACAGAGCAAACTGCGTCAAGGGAGAAGATGATGCCTTCACTATCGATATCCCGATATCCGATATCAGTGCCGGTGTCAAATATCAGGTTCACTGGGTACGTGGAAACAACAACAGCGAAATAACCAATAACACTCTTCCTAAGCCCAATTCGGTCTTAGCCAGTGATGACGGCTTCATCTACTGCGTCAAAGAAGGCGAGTGGAACGGAACTCATTGGTGGAAGGTCTATAAGGATAATGATATAGCTAAGGCTAATGATCTCTCCTTTGAATTGTCTGAAAACAAACCGGTGTTCACGCTGAAGGGTGCTTTAAACTCTGAATACAAGACAAAGGACCTCTATATCAGATATGGAGTTCTTAATGAAGACTCTACCTTTACTGACAGTTTCTATAGTTCTCTTGTCTTGGATGCCAACTTGAATTTTACCTCCGCTGCTGACTTGCAGTCCATGGTCAAGACGAAGGAATATGAAGCCCGTCTAGTTGAAAAATCAGGCGATGAGTATCTGGAGCTTCCTTCAGGTGCCAATAGCTTCTGCGGCTTCTATAACGAATACCTGAGATCTGATTTTAGTTCTTCCTCTCTGACAACTGATTCTGGGACCTATTCAGTCGATACCTATAAAGAAGGCAATTACACTCTCTATCTCACTCTTAAATAAGAGGACGTATCCTAAATGAAAAACAAAAGTTTATTACTGCTTTCATCCTTAATGCTGATATCGGTTCCGTTTTCTCTCTCCGCCTGCGATAAAAAAGAAGAGATCAGTTCTCTTTCATCAGTGGAGCAGACAGTAAAAACACTTGAAATCGCCTCCAATCCCAAGAAGACTTCCTATGTCGAAGGACAGAGGTTCTCAAAAACGGGTCTTATTCTGAAGGCGACTTTAGAAGACGGTTCTTCTATCACTCCTAAGACCAGCGATGTAGTCATCACTCCTAATCGTGCTCTACAGACTTCCGATACTAAGGTGACAGCAACTTATAGGAAGACTGAAGTCGATATTCCAATCACTGTTGCTAAACGGGTCTTAGAAAACATCGTTGTCACCGAACCCACTAATCTGAAAGTCGGAGTCGGAGATGTCTATTCCTTCTCCGACTTGATTGTCTTTGCTCACTATAACGATGAATCTGATGATGTGGAGCTGAAAGCCTCGGAATATAAACTCTCCATTAATGACAGTGAAGTCAAAAGCTCTGATATCTGCTCGTTAGATGAAGGCTCATATACTGTCTTAGTCTCCTATCAGAACAAGACTTCTTCGTTTATGATCTCTGTCATCAAAATGACTGTCGCCGATGTCACTTTCACAAATCCTGTCTCCTTGTCCTTTGCTAAAGGAGGAAAATACGATTTCACGGGATTTGAAGCTCATGCAACCTTTAAAGAAGAAGGCGTCAAAGCTAAAAATCTTGATTTCAATCGTCTGAAATTCACCATCGGCGAAAAAGAAATCCATCACGGAGACGTCATAGAGTCAGATGACGGAACTTACAAAGTAGATGTGACAGTACTCAATACGGAATCAGTCTTCAATTATTCCTTTGATATCGAGATCTTCGCCGGTTATAAGATTGAGGCTGAAGACTTGTCGGTCTTAGAAGAAAGTGAAATTCTCTCTGACTCATATGTTCGAGGAAAAGCTGAGAAAAACAGCGCCGACTATATTGATTATCACACTGACACTGTCTTACCTCTCTCCAGTAGAAATGATTCTCTCAAAGCTTCGGCTGGTCAGTATCTAGGTGAGATAAGAGGGGGCTGCTATATCGAATTCAACTTTAAGAGCGAAGTATCTCAGAAAGCCTCTATCAACATCAAAGCTGCTTCGACCTGGCTTAGAAAAGACAAAGACTGGAATCCTCTTTGGATGGGGGACATTCAGCTAAACGAAGTCTTCAAGGCAACAGCCAATGAGACGGCTGTAAACATAAGTGACGAGGTGATACTAAGTGGGTCTGGCGATATTGACAATACTGAGACTGGGGTGGCGGCGTGGGACAACTTTGAATCTGTCAGCTTTGGGGAGATGGATCTTGCTGTCGGCTGGAACAAGGTTTCGATAGAGATTGAACCGGAAAGCAAATTGGCCAAATATGTCAATTCTCACGGTTCCTTCACAATTATGAATATTGATTATCTGTTAGTCGGCTTCAAAAAATAGGAGAAACAAATGAAAAAGCCTTTAAAGATTACAATAGTGTCGATTCTGGGACTCTTGTCTGTCGCTTTAGCCGGAGGTTCGGTTATTGCCGGTCTCAACGCTGACCTGATCACTACCCGTCTCAACGGAACTGGTCAGAAATTTGATTCTTCTGATTTCCAGGAAGCTGCTGCCTCAAGTGATGCCTTATGCCAGAAAATCGGTGAAAACAGTATCGCCTTACTCAAGAACAATAATAATGTTCTGCCTTTAGGAACCAAGAATATCAACGTCTTAGGCTGGCATGCCACTGATGCCGGTTTCCATCTTTCCGGTATAGGCTCTGGTTCCTCGACCATTCAGGAATCCAAGAAAGTCACCTTACTGAAAGCCTTAAGCGATGGCGGATATTCAGTCAATCAGGATTTTATCGATATGTATACTAAGTATGATTCCACTGGCAATGATTATAAGACTGGAAATACAAAGCGTATTCCGTTAGTTGAGCCTTCAGTAAATGAAAATTATTATACGAATGAAATGATGACTGATGCCAAGGAATTTTCTGATACCGCTTTAGTAGTGATTTCTAGAATCGGCGGAGAAAACGTCGGTGAGATTCCTACCTATCAGTCTAAGATTCATGGTCAGGCCAATGACAATATCAGAAACTATCTTCAGCTATCAAAAGAAGAAGATGATTTACTTGATCTGGCCGAAGAAAATTTCGACAAGGTCATTGTCCTCATCAATTCGACTAACCAGATGCAGGTTCCCCGTCTTAAAAACGACGACAAGATCGATGCGGTTTTAAATGTCGGTGTTTTAGGACAAAGCGGTGCCAGAGCGATACCAAAGATCCTCAGCGGTGAAGTCAACCCCAGCGGTCGACTGACTGATACCTGGTCTAACGATTATACCAAAGCTCCTTCTTTCAAGAACTACGTCAAGAGCGGAAACAATATCGCTTATCGGGAAGACATCTATTTTGGCTACAAGTGGTATGAGACGGCTGATACGATGAATTTCTTCGCTGATTCTTCTTTCGACGACGACTATGCCTCGCTTTCAGGCTATGATGCTGAGGTCACTTATCCTTTTGGATACGGTCTTTCCTATACTTCTTT
>DHDT01000033.1:49147-50109 GCA_002399505.1 Caryophanales bacterium UBA4869
GACAGTTTTAGAGCCTGGACAGACACAAGGAGGTATCGAAGTCTCCTTGGATGCCTATGATATGGCAAGTTATGACTGCTACAACAAGAACGGAAATGACTTCACAGGTTATGAGCTTGATAAAGGCACCTATACTCTTTCACTGAGAGAGAATTCTCACACTCTTAAAAAGATGGACTCGGATAGTGAAAAAAATCAGCTCACTTATATTGTCGGAGATGAAGGCATCCAGTTTGAAAAAGATCCTACAACCGGAACAAAGGTTACAAATCAGATGACAGGCGATGATGCCTATGCCGGTGTTCCGATAGACGGAAGCACCGTCTTCTCCTCTTCTACTTATCTTTCGAGAAGTGATTTCGCCAATACTTTCCCACATGCTTTGAATACTTCGGGAATGAATAGCTCCAATATCAGCAAAGCCAACAACTATACTTCCAGTGCTGATAAACAGACTTCTCTTCCGGCACTTTCTGAAGATAACGGGCTTTATCTCTATACCAAGAAAGACGGCAGCAAAGCTACTAATGCCGAGCTTTCAAAAGGCGAGAATATCGTCATAAATGATGCTTTGGTTCAAAAAATCGGTTCCGATTATGATTCACAGGAGCTATCGAAGATAACCGATCAGCTGTCGGCTGCTGACTGTGCCTCGATAGTCGAAAACGGCGGATTTGGAACACCTGTTGTCGAAACGATTGGAAAAACAAAAGGTAAAGACTATGATGGCCCGGCTGGTTTCAACGCCACTTCTCAAACTGACATCAACGGCGAATGGACCGCCTTCCCTAATGAGACTCTGATCGCTCAGTCCTTCTCTAAGCAGATAGCCAAGGAAATGGGTATGGCCTGTGGCATAGAAGCTAACCTCACTGGTCTTTCCGGCTGGTATGCACCTGGCGTCAACCTTCATCGCACCCCCTTCAACGGACGTAATTACGAATACTATTCCGAAGATGCCG
>DHDT01000033.1:50214-55073 GCA_002399505.1 Caryophanales bacterium UBA4869
GAATACTATTCCGAAGATGCCGTTCTATCCGGATATCTGGCTTCCAATGTCATTGAAGGTGCAAAATCCTACGGCTTATATTCTTATATCAAGCATTTCACTTTGAGTGAGCCTGGTGTCAACGCCAATAACCTCAATACCTGGCTTACTGAGCAGAACTATCGTGAAGAATACCTCAAGCCGTTTGAAATCGCCGTCAAGAAGGGCAAAGCGACTGGCATCATGTCAGCCTTCAACTCTATTGGCGGTGTCTGGGCCGGTGCCAATTATGCTCAGAACATCACAATTTTAAGAGAAGAGTGGGGTTTCAGAGGAACGATGATTACTGACTGGACTTATGGCGGCGGCAATATGAATACGACCGCTGGTCTTAATGGAGGAAATGATATCTGGCTGACCCCGGCTACTCATCAGTCTCCTATCAATACCTCCGATCCGACGATGGTCTACCTGGCCAAAAGAGCTGCCAAGAATGTCATCTATACTTACTGCAACGCCTATACTTATGCCAAAAACTATGATCACAGCAAGGATTCTCAGAAGGTCACTATCGGAACCGTCATCAAAAACGAACAGGGCTTCCCTTGGTGGATTCCTCTTCTTGCCTCTATTGATGTTGTGGTGATTGGCTCTACTCTGACATTTGCCTTCTTCGCTTTCATCTTACCGATAATCAAGAAGAAAAAATCAATCTGACGACAATAGGGGCTAGGGTTGTGCCCTAGCCCTTATTTATTGAAAGGAACAAAATGTTTAGTAAAAAAGGAAAGATAATCACTGGTATTTCAGTTGGCTTTTTATCTGTGGTTCTGATTGCTTCTAATATCGCCTGCGGGATTATGAACGAAGATATATCCATTTATTTAAACGGATATGGAAATGACTTTTCCAAGTTGAATTACGAACAGGGAGACCAGGTCTGTCAGGATATCGAAGGAGAAGGAATTGTCTTGCTGAAGAATCAAGACAATGTCCTTCCCCTAACGGATATCAGTAAGGTCAATGTCTTTGGCTGGGGCGGATCAGATGGCGGATTCATAGTTTCGGGAGCAGGCTCTGGTGCTTCTGATGACAGAGGATCAGGAAACAAAATCACTTTGCTGGAAGCTTTTGAGGAAAAAGGCATCGAGACTAACAGCGAGTTGAATAAAGTATATTCTGATTATTCCTCTAAACGTGAAGCGACTGACTACTGGAATTCTGCTTATCCTTTCTTCAACCTTATTGAACCTCCAGTCAGTAAAGTCTCTCCTCTTATCGAGGATGCCTTAGTCTTTTCAAAGACGGCGATTGTCGTCATCTCCAGATTAGGAGGTGAAGGTCAGGATCTTCCTCATGTTCAGAAGAAGACCAAACTGGCGGAAGACAAGACTAGAACCTATCTGGAGTTATCAACAGAGGAAGAAGGTCTTTTAAATGAAATAAGTACTGCCGGCTTTGATAATGTGATTGTCCTTTTAAATACCTGCAATGCGATGGAATTAGGATTCCTCAATGAAAATTATATCGATGCGGCATTATTGGTATCAGCTCCTGGGCAGTCAGGTACACTTAGTATTGTCGATGTCCTTCTAGGGAAGAAGAACCCCAGTGGAAAGACAGTTGACACCTACGCCTATGATAGCAAGACCGCCGCAACTTATGCCAATTGTCCTAACTGTCGGGAAACCAACAATCAGACGGCCGGCATCAAGTCCTATACAAACGGAGGAAGCTACGTCGATTATCAAGAGGGAATCTATGTCGGATATAAATGGTATGAAACCGCTGATGAAGAAGGATACTTTAATGATGTCGATAATGAATTTGGCAAAGGTTACAAAGGAGTAGTCCAATATCCTTTCGGATATGGACAAAGCTATTCTTCATTCGATTGGAATGTCAATAGCATCGAACCGGCTATCGGTTCTACAATAACATCTGATACTACGATAACAATTAAGGTCTGGGTAACTAACACTTCCTATGCTGAGGGACAGGATGTAGTGCAGCTTTATTATTCTGCTCCCTATTATGAAGGCGGTATTGAAAAGAGTTCAGTCAATCTGGTAGCCTTTGACAAGACCCAGGTTTTAGAAAGGACTGACGGCGACAAGTCATCTCAGCTTCTGACGCTCTCTTTCAAAGCCGAAGAGATGAAGTCTTATGATTTCGATAACAGAAACGGCAATGGTTTCTCAGGATACGAATTAGAAGAAGGAGACTATAAGATTTCCCTCAGAACAGACGCTCACACTTTGAAAGGTATTGAAAATGACGTCATCACCTATCATGTAGGGAAAACAGAAAAATTATCTAAGGACAGCAAAACCGGAAATACAGTCGAAAACCGATTCACCGGGGATGAAGCTGAAGGTCAGGTCTCTATCGATGGTTCAGATTCTAATGCCGATATCAAATATCTGTCTCGAAAAGACTTCCAAGGCACTTTTCCTACAAGAACAAATGAGAGAAGGACAAAGACTTCCAATATCATCGCCTTAGGCGATAACTGGCTCTGTCATGAAAATGACACTGACATCAAACCGATACAGGGCGACAAGTCGACTGATTTGAAGCTTTATTCTGATGATTCAGTTCTGAATATGGATCTTATTCAAAAACTCGGAGATGATTACGATGCTGTCGAATACGAGTCTCTTCTCAATCAGATGACAGTTTCGGAATTAGCGACGCTGGTTGAATCGGGCGGTTATCGAACAGCTGCTGTCTCTTCGATAGGAAAACCGGAAATCAGAGACTTAGATGGTCCTTCCGGTCTCAATGAAACCAATATGAGCAGTGATACGAAAGCCAAATGGACTTCTTTCCCAGTTGAAACTGTCTTAGCTCAGACTTTTTCCAAGAGACTGTCTTATATCTATGGTTTGGCTCTTGGAAAAGAAGCCGGTGCCACTAAAGTCGGTGGAATTTATGCGCCCGCCTGCAACATCCATCGTTCTCCTTTTGACGGACGAAATTTCGAATATTACTCCGAAGACCCTTATCTTAGCGGAATCATGGCTTCTAAGACTGTTCTCGGAGCTACAAATAACGGTCTTTACTGCTATGTGAAGCACTTTGCCGTCAATGAGACTGAGAATCAGAGATCGGGATTATTTACTTGGCTTACTGAACAGTCTTTGCGGGAAATCTATCTCAGACCCTTTGAAATCACTGTCAAAGAAGGAAAAGCCAATGCCATCATGTCTTCGTTTAATCGTCTTGGTGCCACCTGGACTGGCGGAAGCTATGCCCTACTTACTAAAATTCTCAGAGAAGAATGGGGGTTTAAGGGAACTGTCGTCACTGACTATTCTTCAGGAGGTTCCTATATGAACCCCGATCAGGGACTCAGAGCCGGGAATGACATGTGGCTCAATGGTCTTCGAAGCGATGAAATCGACGGCCACAAAGACAAGACATCGGCGACTGCCTTAAGTGTGGAAAGAAAAGCCGCTCACAATATCATCTATACTTATTGCAATACCTTGGCAGTTCAGAAAAAATATCAGGAAAATGTCGGTGAGGACGAAAAAGAATTCACTACCGAAATCGGCGCCAAGGAAGCTTCCAAGCTGAATAATTCCTGGGTCTATTATCTTGTTTCTTTTGATATTTTGGCTGTGATAGGCGGCGTGGTTCTTTCATTCTTTGCCTTCTTTAGAAAGAAGAACATATAAGACTTAAACACAACAGAAAACGATGGGCTTTTAGTGAATTCCTGGTCTGATGTTGGAATTCATTTAACTTAGGTCCATCGTTTTAGTTTGTTTTTAAATCAATATCAGATAGAGTTCCCAGTGGCTGTTCATACCCTGGAAGTTCTTGATACGATAGGTGCCATTAGAGGTCACCAGGGATTTGATGCCGTAATCAAGAGGCAGGTATTCGGGATAGAAGGCACAGTAGGAAATGTGTTCATTGGAGATATCGACATAGGAGTCAGCGACTTTCTGAACTACTTTGAGCTGGTACTTTCTTTCTTTGACCATATTGGTAAGATCAATTAAGGATGTGAAGGAGTTATCTTCTTTGACTGCGAGTTTGGTTAACAGCGGATTTTCAGGATAGATGTTATTTCCGTTAGTTCCAAAGACCAGGTAATTGAGCTGCAGGTAGAGAGAGTCTTTATCAAGAAGGCTGTTGACATATCCAGAGATCATGGCCTGCGGTTCATTGTCTTTGGAGATGAAGCTGATATCGGTGGCCTTGGCGTTATCTTTGTCTTTGAAGACCTTGTAGTAGCTGGTTGTCTGATAGGATTCGGTTTTGACGCAGAACATGAAGCCATCTGCTGAAGAGTTAACGGCACTGACAGTCTCCAGAAACTCATTTGTTATTTCATTGTCTCCGTACTGAGCGCCAATCCAATGGATGCTGTAATTGGTATACGACTTGATGTCATTGATATCGATATCGACTTGGAAATTGTAGTCTTCATCAGTAATGATATCAGCTTTGAAATGAGTGATGCTTTTTTCTTCGGATGAAGTATAGATATCGATGTAGGATTCTCCTTTTCGGAAAGAGCCTTTTAGGCGGAGGTTCATCCTGCCGTCGATGTTGACATAATCGAAAGAATAAAGAGAAGCGCTGTAGTCTTTGATCTCGAGTTTGAGGAAGCTGTCATAATTTCGGAAACGATAGCGGTTGAGAGTTGTTTCTGAGAATACCATCTGAGAATAGTTGTTGGCATCGCTTAACAGATATTCGTAAGTGTAGTTGTTGACATAGGTCTGATTGCCAGAGGCATCAGTGCCCATGTTGGTATTGAAATACAGTTTCAATGAATACCAGGGGCCTAACTGAGTCAATAAGGTCAAGTCCGCTTTGACTGAGAAGGAATCACCAAGTACCGTAATCGCATAGGGCTGCTT
>DHDT01000033.1:55166-56251 GCA_002399505.1 Caryophanales bacterium UBA4869
TGCTTTTCCGGATTGATCTTTGAATCAGAGACAACGCTGAGAACAGGAGAAGCAACATCCATGATTTTTCCAGTTGTCGGGTCGAGAGGGAAGAGCTTCCGGTCGATTGTGCCTTCGCTGACAAAGTAGACTTTGTCGTTTTCCTCGATGATTTCAGCCTTTAAGATATTGACGGCGGCTTTGTTGCTGAAGATGACTGATAATTGTCCGTTTTCGTTGTAGAAGGAATAGATCTTTTCATCATAGGAGATCTTCTCTGGCAGGCTTTCAGAACTGAAAGGATAATCGATGGAACTATAGACTCCGGATGATAAGACTAGATAGGCCATATAGGAAGTCTGCGGTTTTTCAAGAACTGACAGATCAAGCAAACAGGTGAAAGAATAGTCCTGATTGATTGTCGCTTTCTGATAATAGGTGAAACTGTTCTTCTGATTGATGAGGAGAAGACTGAAGTTCTTGATGTTCTTGTCGTTGACTACACCGGTAGCTTTAAGACTGATCTTGTCCTTGTTTTCAAATCCCAATGAACTGAAAGTGACCAAATCTTTTCCAAATGAGGAGTTTTCTCTAAAGACCTGGGACTGATAAATTCCTTTGTTCTGACCGAAAGAGGAGGTGAAAAGATAGTAGGGCTTATCGGCATTGCAAGTGGCGATGAATTCATCGGAGATTGTCGCGTTTTCTAAGACTATTTCGGTACTGCTGTTCTTGAAATCAGTGGTTGAGCTTCGATAGATGCAGATTCCTCCGACATCAAAGAAGTTATTGGCGGAATATCCGTTTTCAAGATAGGAGAAGGAAATGATGTCATTTCCGGAATTGTTTCCTTTTCCCTGATTGATATACATATTGAAAGTGGGAATGACCAGATTCTCTTTGCCTCTTATCTGATTGTCTTTGTCGACAATCAGAAGATAGAAGTCGTTATCAAAAAGAGTGTAGTTCAAGGTGATGAAGTCTTTGTTTCCAGTATAGTCAGCCTTGGTATCGGTGTCATCTAAGAGAGCGTCATCGGAAAAGAAGAAAACGTCACCTTCTTGTAGGTCTTTGCTTAATGAAAAAGAAATATCATACGAATAATC
>DHDT01000033.1:56342-57059 GCA_002399505.1 Caryophanales bacterium UBA4869
AATATCATACGAATAATCAGTTCTGACTTTAATCTGAAAACCGCTCATGAGATAAGAAGAATTACCGCCAGAGGTATTTTCCGTTGTTGCTTTCTGACAGGAAGAAAGGATGAAAGGCAGAAGGCAGAGACTGAACCAATATTTCATTTTCATGTTTTCTTTAGTTTATCCTACTTTATTATTTCGTATGACATTATTTCGTTACCCTTGGTCTTTATTTCATAACCTAGAGTGAAACTATCAGATAGTCGAAGTAGACTTCACAGCTGATAGTGCTGATTTTGACAGAATTGAGGCCTTTTTGAAGGGTGTAGTTTCCCAGGTTGATTTTGGTGAAGACATTGTCAGGAGAGGAAGAAGGCAATTCTCCAAGATATAAGGAGACCTGGGATCTGTTCATCTGAATCTGGATTTTTGGATTCTGACTGCTCTGGCTTTTCTGATATAGGCAGATATTGGCGGAAAGAGTAAATATTCCGGAAGTATCAGAATAGAAGAACAGAAGAAGACTGTCGTTGTTCTCTAAAAAAGAAGACTGTTTTTTGCTGGCATTCTTATTGAATCTAATCTGTTGTTTGGTATCAGATATCAGATTCTCAGCCTCGCTTTGAAAGAGACGATAATTTGATCCTACTTCATTGTGGAAGAGAGTCAGACAGTCAAGAGAATACTGATTAGTCAAAGACGTTACCTGAATGACGTTGAGACCGGAACGGA
>DHDT01000033.1:57185-67717 GCA_002399505.1 Caryophanales bacterium UBA4869
CGGAGAGATATTTTCCCGATAGGAAGATCGACGAAGTTCTCTAAGGAATCACTCTCTTTCAATTCCACCGTATTGATGAAAACGACAGTGGAGTTTACTTTGAGCGAGAGAATTGAAGAAAGAGCAGTCGTATTGCCTCTATATCCTAAAGTGATCGCTAAACGTGGATTGTCTTCTAAGACTGATTCCAATTCAAATTGAACATAGGAATAACGATAGTTGTTGGTGACATAAGCTCCAGCTGAAGCGAGAGAATTATTGACGATCTTTGGTCCGTTAAGTGTGGCATCTTCGGCTTCAAAACGGCAATTGTCTCTTTTTGAAGAATAATTGATATTTGAATTCAGATAGAAAGAATCAAGGTAGAATATTCCACCTTTGTTTTCAATTGAAAGTATATTCTCATCTCTTTGAATTGAGATATTTCCGATATTGATTTCAGTGTAGGATACCGTGACATCCCTTAAGTGATTATCAAAGACCATGTTGCCGTTGAGAGTGATTTTCAGCTGAACGCTTTCACTTTCCTTGGCTGATTTTTTAATTCTTATCGAAAGCTGGGTTGAAGTCTGAGTAGAAGAAAAAAGATGACAGGTGCTGCTGTTTCCCTTTTCGGAGAAATAAGTTGAAAAGGTAGAACCGGCTTCGCTGTCTTTGATGACTAGAGCACCATTTTGCTCCATCTTCTCAGAAGGGAATTCCTGCTTTCCTTCATTGGCATTGAACGATTCGCTGTATTTGCTGTTGACAGTCTTTAAACTGACACTGGTGGTTCGATCATAGTTTGGGGTCAGAACAAAATAATCGAAAGTGAATTCCGTATTGGAAGAGGAGACAATCTCAATCGTATTCTTTCCTTCTTTCAGCTTAAGTGTGCATATATCGTTCTCGATAAAATCATAGGTGTTATAAGAAGGAGCTATCGATATTCCTGATAAGTTCTTGTGGTCGGAGTTGAGACTGAGAGAGAAAAGACTGTTGGCTTCTATTCTTTTGTTGGTGTCTGATAAAAGGGAAACAGAAGCCTGGAATTTATAGATAGCCGATTTATCGGCAATCAATGAATAGGAAAGAGATGAGCCTTTGGTGATGCTGCTTACTACCTGGCTTCCAGAGGCACTGATGTATTCGAGAACCTGGGCCTGACCGAAAAGGTCAAAATCTTCAGCTTCGTAAAGCTGTGCGCCATAGGTGGAATCAGCTTTCTCATCTTGGCTTCTGTCTACATATTGACTATAGGTATAGGAAGGAAAACTCTCTAAGCTGTCAGGGCTGTTCAAGGCAAAGAAACTGATCAAAACCGTTGTCAGAACAGCAAAGACTGTGGAGATGACGGCAAAGATGACATATAGTTTATTTTTCTTTGTCATGGTCATTCTCCAAACCTAAAGGGATCATCACGTCGACTTCAAACATGTCATCAGCGATGATGACATCAAGTTGGCTATTGTATTTTTTGGCGATCTGTTCCATGCTTTTTAATCCAAAACCATGATTGACCGTATCCTTTTTAGTAGATTTGAATTTCATGTCAGTGTCTTTGGCATCAGCAGGCAGATAATAATTCTCACAGTGAATATGTGCGAAGTTCTTAATTTTTTTGACAGTCAGAGAGATGAAACGGGATTTGGAGTCGGGGACCTTTTCTTCATATTCCAAAGCGTTGTCGAGCATATTGCCAAAGAGTGAATAAGTATCGGCTTCGTTCATGAACAGAAGGGAACTGCCATCGACCATGCAGGTAAGCTGGACTTCTTTTTTCTGGCAGCGGAGTGAAATGTTGGAGAGGATGACATCTAAGACTTCATTTCCGGTTTTGATGACGGCATCATAGATATAGATGGAGCTTTCCAACTGTTTCATCATGCTGTCTACACCCTGATTGGGGTTGGAGCTTTCACGGTAATTCTGAATCTGATGTCTTAAATCGTGGCATTTGATGTTGATGATATCCATGCTTTCTTTCTGTATCTGATACTGTTTGCGGTCTTCGTTCCACATCTGCTTGATGATGGAAATCATGGTGTTGCTTTCTTCAGTCTTCATCATGTTGAGGAAGAAGGAAGTCATCAGGACTATATAGAAGAGGAAGGCGATAAATAAGAAAAGAGAGAACTGACTCTCTTTATTGGAAATGATTATTCCTGAGGTTTCAAAGAGAAGAGAGACGATGATAAAAAGCCAGACGAAGGCAAAAGTGAATTTGGCTGATACCTGTTCGGTTCTTCCTTTGAAATTTCGGACGAAGATAAAGTAGATGAATATTGCCGATAAGACAAAAGCCAGCATTTCTATGAGCCATTGGAGGTAAGTTGAAGGAAAGACAGAAGCCAATTGGAGAATGGATATAGTGATCATGGAGACTGCCTTAGTTATATTCTTCCCCAGAAAGACTACGGCTGCGATGAAATAACGGGTGCTGTTGTTCTGGGATATCAGGAAAAACAATGAGAAGATAGCCAATAAATAAAGGATAATATCGAATATAATCACTAAATATGGTGATAGAGTTTCTGTTATTGATTTATCTAGAAATGCGAATAAAGCACAAAAAGCAATTCCTATTGATACACAGGAAACAGCTCTTATTGCAAAGTTGTGACGGCGGTCCATCTGTCTGATCTCAATTATCACTAGAATCAGGCATTGGAAAAAAGCCAACAGGTGAGTTCCAAAGTATGTAAAATATTCTGTCATTCTATAAACCTAGATAAGAATTAAGAGAAGAAAGGAAGGCTTTTTTCTTGGAGTGGGATATTGATATCGGTATTTTCCTGTCGGTCAGATAAACGGTATCTTTATCGGTTCCCACAACATACTTCATATTGACGATAGTCGAATGGTTACAGCGGATAAAAGGGCCTTTTGACAATTCGCTTTCAGCGGCGGCCAAAGTTTTCCACACTTCAAAATCTCCTTGCTCGGTATGATAAATCAAGAGGTGATCGGAGATTTCAAGATAATAGACAGTGGAGAGATAGACTTTCCTCGTTCCACCGACTGTTTTCAGAACCACTTCGTCTTCGTTGTTGCTGATTAAGATTCTCATCGTCTTTTTCATCAGGGATGAGAAACGGGCATAATTGATAGGCTTCAATACGTAATCCAAGGCATCAACTTCATAGCCTTTGATTGCGTATTGAACCATATTGGTTATGAATATCAATACGACCTTTTTATCAAAAGCCCGGATTCTCTTTGCCAAGTCCATGCCGTTGATAGCCGGCATTTCAATATCGAGGAGAATCAGATCATAGGGTTTCTTTTCATCAAGAAAAGACAATCCGTTATTGTAATAATGGATTTCAAACTCAATGCCGTTGTCTTTTTGAAAATGAATTAGATGTTCATGGAGGATGTCATAGGCAGCTTTTTCATCTTCGACTATCGCTACATTTATCATTTTGTTTTGATTACTTATTTTACTATATTCTGTGAGCAAAAAGAACACCTGATGATAATTGGCTGAGAGTCTAAAAACAGATTTAGGTGTTTTTCCGTATTAGTTTTGTGTTATTCTTTTTAAAAAGAATTGGTCCTGTGTTTTTTTCTTTCTGTTTTGAGGTATCTAAATGGTAAAAATAGCATTTGTCGAGGATGACAAGAAGTATCGCGATCTTCTTTCTCAATATTTGAATGTCTACATAAGTAAGAATAAACATGAGTTTTCTTCTCTCTTCTTTTCGGACGGAGAAAAATTCCTGGCTTCTGATAACAGCTTTGATATCGTCTGTTTCGATATTGATCTTCCCGGAATGAACGGAATGGAAACGGCTAAGAAACTAAGAGAGAAAAACCCCGAATGCGTAATTCTTTTCATTACCAACTTAGCTCAGTATGCAATCAAAGGCTATGAGGTTGAAGCTTTGGATTTTGCCGTCAAACCTCTTTCTTATCCAGACTTTGAAATGAAGATGAACAAAGCCCAGCGCTACCTTGAGAAAAAACAGAACTATCAGGTTTCAGTCGATACAATCGACGGAACTATCGCCCTTCTCAATACTGATGACATTCTTTATGTCGAGGTGATCAAACATTATCTGACTTATCATACGAAGACTAAGGACTATGTCGTCAGAGGGACGATGAAAAAAGAAGAGAATAAGCTCAAGTTTGATTTCTTTTTCCGTACCAACAGCGGATTTTTAGTCAATATGAAGAACATCTCACAGGTAGATGGCGATACGATCTATATCGGCAAGAAGGCTCTTCCGGTATCGAGAAGCCGCAAGACTGACTTCATCAAAGCCTTTGCCGGGTATATCGGAGGAATCGGAAAATGACCTTTCATCTTAATCCCTATGATTTCTTCGAGGAAATCCGCTATATCACTGAGATTATCATCGGTGAATATCTATTGTTCATTCCTTCTCCCATTCAGAAGAGATCGAAATTTCTGTTGAGAATCTGCATATCTACTCCGATTCTCATCCTCAGCAGTTTCTTTTATTTCCTGATCTTCAAATCCATCGCTGATTATGTCGGTCCAGACGGAAGTTTAGGATATCTTCGTTTTGTCTTCAGTGGCTGGTATAGTTTTCTGATCATCTTAAGCTGTCTGAATATCTGTTTTCTCTTTGATACGACAGGAGGAATCATCATCTCCCGCTGCCTTATCGCCTGGTGTTTTCAGCATCTGGAATATGCTATCGTCAATGAGGCGATGGGCTTAGGATTCTGGAAAAACGGCCGAATCAATTATCTTTGGGCATATATTCTTATTTCGATAGTCACCTGTGCTCTGGTCTTCTTTCTCATGTACAAGATATTCCATAAGTTCATGAAGGTGACTGATATCGACAAAAAGAGCAAAGGCTTCACCTGGTTCTATGTGCTGTTCTTTCTGATTCTTCTTTGTATAACTTTCTATTGTCAGAAGATCTTCAACGCCTTTATCAAAACTGACATCTATAACGCTTATTTTGCGGTGTTTGTCGATTCTCTGACCTGCGTCATCGTCTTAGTAAGCCAGTTTATGATTTACAGTCTCAATCTTTCCAATATTCAGAAGAAGGAAGCTCAGCTTCTTTTGGCTGAAAGAGAAAAGCAGTATGAACAGAACAGGGAAGCTATCACGATCATCAATAAGAAAAGCCATGATCTCAAACACCAGATACTCGCCTTAAAGGGAATGAGTTCTGATAAACAGGATGAAGCATTGAAAGATGTCTATTCCAGCATCAGCATCTATGATTCTTCCTTTCATACTGGGAATGATGTTCTTGATACTATCTTCACTCAGAAGAAACTTGTTGCCGAAAAGAAGCATATCTCCATCACTTCGATAATTGACGGAACCGCTTTGAACTTCATCGATAAACTGGACTTGTATGTTCTCTTTGGAAACGCTCTTGATAACGCCATTGAAGCCTGCGAAAAACTTGAGAATCGAGAAGAGAGAATAATCTCTGTCAATATCAAGAATATCAAAGGTTTTGCCTCCATTCAAGTCGAGAACAATTTCGACGGTGTCATCAACGCCGTCGGGGATTCTCTTTCCACCAGCAAGAATGACAAGGTCTATCACGGATACGGATATCAGAGCATTTTAGATATCGTTCATAAATATAAGGGACAGGTAGTTTATTAGGTGCAGGACCAGGTCTTCATTTTACAGATTTTAATTCCTGAACGGGTCTGATTACCGGTTTTGCCTAATTCAATACCGAAAAAGCCTGGTTTTAAAAAATCAGGCCTTTTTAATGTATTCTTTCAGATGTAAGCCCTTGCATATACCTTGTGCAAGTCTAAGAAAGGATAAAAGGAGGCTTTTTATTATCGGATTCTTATGTCATACGAGCTGAGATGATGCTAAAAGAAAGGAAAAAGCAAATGAAAAAAAGCTTTATCGCATTAGGGGCGTTAGCGTTATTCGGATGTTCCTTCGCTTCGGGAAAGATGAACTCTTCTCTGCAGATTGATAACTATAACCGGGCACTTCAGACAAATCGGGCATATACTTCTGATTATGATGCCAAAGAGGATGCTCTGAAGAAAGGTCTTGAAATCAACGAGCAGATTGCTGAAGAAGGCATGGTTTTACTTAAAAATGAGAATAATGCCCTTCCTTTAAGTGCCAAGAAGGGTACTCTTGCCAGTCATGTGACTGTCTTTGGCTATGCTTCATTTAATCCTACTGGAGGCGGATCATCTTCAGGAGATGCTTCCGGCGGTATAGCTAAGCTTACTGCCACAATCTATTCCAGCTTAGCTGATGCCAACATCGTCGTTAATCCGACTGTCAAGAAAGCCTACACGGGCTGGTTAGCTGAGACTGTCACTGGAACTAATTCCTATGGTCAGACAGTTCAGGTTCCTAAATATGGCTCTGATTTGGCTCTTGACGGAATTATAGAAGAAAACAAGACGACTTTAGAAGATTCTTATGGTTCCTACTCTGATGCTGCTATCCTCGTCTTCACCAATGGCACAGGAACTGAAAGAGCTCATCGTATGGCTCTTGATCAGGAACAGTATGACTTGGTTGATTATGCAGCCAGCAAGTTTGGCAAGGTCATCGTCCTTATCAACAATTCGACTCCGATTGAAATCAAGAAACTCAAAGACAACGTCAATGTCGATTCTATCTTGGTTATCGGAGAACCCGGTGACAACGGCTTTGAGGCTGTCGGCAAGATCTTGAACGGCACCGTCAATCCTAGCGGCCACTTGTCTGATACTTATTCGGCTGATTTCACCAAGGATCCCAGTTTCAACAATATCAACCTGACCGGTGCCGCGGACGGAAACCCGCAGTATACCGTCAACGGCGAAAAGAAGAATTCCTATTTCCGCGATTATGACGAAGGCATCTATACCGGCTATCGTTATTATGAGACTGCCTATGCTGAAAAACTCGCCGGAAACTATGCTGATTTTGAATATGACAGTGCAGTCGCCTATCCTTTCGGACATGGCTTAAGCTACACTGACTTCAAATGGTCTCTAGTCTCAACCAGCGGAACTCTTGAGAAAAACGGAAATCTTTCCTTTAATGTCAAGGTTACCAATGACGGAGAGACAGCTGGCAAAGATGTCGTCGAACTCTTCTATCATGCTCCCTATATCACAGGCGGAATCGAAAAGTCTGATGTGGTCTTAGGAGACTATGCTAAGACTGACTTGCTAAAACCTGGCGAGAGTCAAATCGTCAACTTGGAAGTCGATGTCAATGACTTGGCTTCTTATGACTATAAGACCGATAAGACTTATGTTCTTGATGCCGGAGACTATGTCTTCTCCCTGAGAACTGATGCTCATACTGTCAAGAAAAACGCTGACAGCGAAGATCTGAAGGTGACTAAGAATCTGGCTGCCAAGGCTTTAGTCAATACTTCAGTCACCGGTTATACTGTCACCAATCAGTTCCAGGATGTCACTGACGGTGGAAATGAACACGGAGTCGGTACTTTCTCCAGAGCGAATTTCACGACTACCTGGCCGGCTGCCCCGACTGCCGAAGAACACGTTCTGACAGCTGAGCAGTTTAAGGCTCTGGAGACTGTCGTCACGAAGGAATATGATACTGGCTCCAAATGGGAAGAGACAACTATGCCTGCTTATTCTGATCCTGATACCCGTCCGGCTACTGCAGCTGTAAAGCTTGCTGACCTGACTGGTGCTGATTACGATGATCCTAAGTGGGACACTCTTCTCGATGAGCTTTCCTTAGATGAAATGAACAATCTTATCACCAATGCCGGCTTCAGAACCGAATCCATCGATTATATCGGCAAACCTTATTCTCTTGACACTGACGGACCTAAGGGCTGGACTGGTACTGGAACTTCTGGAACCAGATTCAACGCTTTCGCTGCTGAACCTGTCATTGCTGCTACCTGGAACAAGGAATTAGCTTATGATATGGGCAAGATTGTCGGTGATCAGGGTATCTGGGGCTGTCTTGACAGAACCGATACGGCTGCTGGCGGTAAAATCTATGGTTACACTGGCTGGTATGCTCCTGGCATGAACCTGCACAGAAGTCCTTTCGATGGACGTTTTAACGAATACTTCTCCGAAGACCCTGTCTTGACTGGAAACACTGTCGCTAATCAGTCTTTGGGTATCAAATCTAAAGGCGGTTATGTCTTCCTCAAGCACTTCGCCGTCCATGAAGACGGTGGCGGTGTCGGAATCTCGATGTCGGGAGGTTCCTTCAAGATCACCGGTTATCGCGGTGGTGCTGAAGCTACTTCCGGAACCTGCTACTGGCTTACTGAACAGGCGATGCGTGAACTCTATCTGAAGCCTTTCCAGATTGCCGTCGAAGATGGTCAGGCCGGTGCTGTCATGTCTTCCTTCTCAAGACTTGGAACTACTTGGGCCGGTGCTTCTTATTCCTTACTTACCGAATGTCTGAGAAACGAGTGGGGATTCAAGGGCTATGTTGTCACCGATATCGATATCTACGGCTTCCTCAACGTCGACCAGATGATCAGAGCCGGCGGCGACTGCCTCCTCACTTCTTCCATCACCTCCAATAAGAGAAGATGCGGAACGACAGATTACACTTCTTTGGATAACCCCACTGCCACTCAGATTGCCGCTATGAGAAGAGCTACCAAGTCTATTCTCTACACTGTCGGAAATTCTCACGCCATGGATGTTCCGATGGGTGCCAAGGTAAATTACGCAGCTGAAAATTCGATTGTCAGCGGCGAAGTCGGTGCGGCTCTTGATATCGATTGCTCTGATACCTCTCTCAATACCAAATACAACTATTCTCCGATAACATACACTGCTGAAACTCTTCCTGAAGGTCTTACTCTTGATGCTGCAACCGGACATATCACCGGAACTGTGGCAACTGCCGGTCTCTATTCCATTGATGTCGTAGCTGCTGCTGATGGCTATGAATCAGCGACTAAACAGATTCTTGTTTCAGTCAATGATGGCTCCAAGACAATCAGTGAACAGATTACCGATTTAGAGGCTCAGATTGAGGCTTTGAAGACAAAGTTAGATACTACCAATGCTGATAAGACGGCTTTAGAGACCAAGATCACTGAACTTCAGGCTAAGATCGCTGCTCTGGAAGCAAAACCTGAAACTAAGATCGACAATACCGGATTGATTACCGGAATTGTCATCGTCGGTGTCTTAGCAGCTGCTGCTGTCGCTTTAGGACTACTTAACCTTTTGAAGAAAAAGAATTAAGGAAAGGATAACAGTATAAATGCTTAAAAAAAGAATTGGATTTGCTCTTCTCGGTGTTTTGATAGTTTTGACAGGATGCGGGGAAAAATCTTCCTCCTCAGTTTCTGACAAACCCGCATCCTCCGTCTCTTCATCAGTGACTTCTTCTTCCAAAGAAGAAGCTAGTTCATCTAGTGTTGAAAAACCTGAATATGAAAGATTCGAGGCTGAATACATCAATGTCACTGATCCTATCTTGATGGGTTCAGGAATCTCAGGGTCGGCAGCTGGTGTCAATCTTGTTTTGCAGGATGCCAATAGCAGCAATGGCTGGTTTATCGGCTACTCTCATAGAACGGGATTTGCCGTCACTTACAAAATCACTGCTGATAAAGCGGCTACGGCCAAGATGAAACTGGGCTTTGGCAATGAACTTGGTGTAGGCATGACGATGAATACTGCTTCTCTGGCTTTTTCACTGAATGGAACGGCTGTTACCTACAATCAATTCGTGATTCAGGTTGATGGCTGGCACTCCTACGACTTCTCTTCTACTTTGAACCTAGTCAAAGGTGAGAACACCTTAGTAATGACAGTCGGTACCAATGAATACTGCAACGGCGGACCCGGTGGACCTCTCTTCGATTATATCGATTTGAAAACTGAGGCTGCCTTAAGCTGGAATCCGGTAACTTCAAACATCGAAGAATAAGGATTAGACCCTCATACGCCCGGTTTCCGGGCGTATGAGTTTATTGAAATCAAGGAGAAAACATGAATCCATTTAAAAAGATGTGGCAGACAAAGAGGACGCGGATCTTCATGATCGTCTGTCCGCTTGTCCTGATACTCTGTCTGGTTATTTCTCTTGTCATCGCCAATGTCCCGATAATCTCGGGAACTTTGGATATTGCCTTTGGAGGCAAGAGAGCAATAACTGGCGAAAACAAGCAGCATTACGCTTCTGATTATGAGACGAAGGCTGAAGCCAAAGAAGCAGCCGAAAAGCTTGGAGTTGATATCGTCTCCGAAGGCATCACCTTGCTGAAAAACGAAAACAACGCCTTACCTTTGAAAAAAGATGATAAAGTCACTGTCTTTGGAAAGAACAGTGTCAATCTAGTTTATGGAGGCAGCGGTTCCAGCGCTTCTAAGTCTGAATCCAATGAAGGTGTCTATTCTTCTCTGGAAGCTTCCGGTTTCACCTATAATCCTACGATGAAGGCTTTCTATGACGATAAGGGAAAGAGCGGAAGCGGTCGCTCTACTTCTCCTAACATGGGTGATATCATCGCCGGTTTTGCAACGGGTGAGACTCCTATTTCCTCTTATACGGAAACACAGAGGCAGTCTTATTCTCAATATCGAGATGCCGCGATTGTCGTCATTTCGAG
>DHDT01000033.1:67805-68187 GCA_002399505.1 Caryophanales bacterium UBA4869
CCGCGATTGTCGTCATTTCGAGAATCGGCGGAGAGGGTTATGATCTTCCTCGTTCTATGAAGACTGATTATTCTGCTGATGCGACTAAGGTTGAGGGTGCCAGAAACAAAGATGACCATTATCTGCAGTTAGACCAAAATGAAACTGACCTTCTCAAAGAGGCCAATGACAACTTTGATAAAGTCATCGTCGTTCTCAATACGGCTCAGATCATTGAGACTGGGTTTTTGGATGACACCGAAAACTATGCCTATTATCCCAATATCAAAGCCTGTCTTTGGATGGGCTTGCCAGCTACTAAAGGCGCTTTGGCTTTAGGAAAGGTCTTGAGCGGAGAAGTAAATCCCAGCGGTCATACCGTTGACACTTATGCCAGAAATTT
>DHDT01000033.1:68347-68493 GCA_002399505.1 Caryophanales bacterium UBA4869
GTTGACACTTATGCCAGAAATTTCAAAAACGATCCTTCCTATAAGAACTTTGGAAACAACAACACTGACGGCGGAAACGAATATCTGGTTTCCGGAAACAAAGCTGGTTATTACTATGTCGACTATGAAGAGGGAATCTATGTCGG
>DHDT01000033.1:68654-71736 GCA_002399505.1 Caryophanales bacterium UBA4869
GAAGAGGGAATCTATGTCGGCTATCGTTATTATGAGACTCGCTATCAGCAGGAAAAAACTAAAGATCCTGATACCACCTGGTATAAGGACAATGTAGTTTATCCTTTCGGATATGGACTTAGCTATACGACTTTTGATTGGGAAATAAAGTGGCCTGACATCAGTGACATCACTTCTCCGGATCAGGAAATAAAAGTCGAAGTCAAAGTCACAAATACCGGTTCTGTTGCTGGTAAGGATGTCGTTTCTCTTTATTACACTCCTTTCTATACAGAAGGCGGAATCGAAAAGAGCTATGTCAATTTGGCCGCTTTTGAGAAGACTTCTCTTTTAGAGCCGTCTAGTAGTGAGACTTTAACTCTTTCTCTTCTTGCCTCTGATATGAAATCTTATGATTATGATGATTCCAATAAAAATGAGTTCTATGGGTATGAATTGGAAAAGGGACGTTATGATCTTCACGTCGCCTCCGATGCTCACACCTATAAAGAAAGTCATTCGTTCAACGTTACTGAAAACCATCAAATAGACAAAGACTCTAAGACAAAGAACAAAGTTGAGAACCAGTTTGACGATGTGTCAGAGGGTATTTCCTCTGTCATGTCGAGAAAGAGCTTTGAGACTACTTATCCGACAACACCCTTGGAGGCTGACCGAACTAAAGACACCGCCTTTATTTCTTCTTTGTCCTATAAAAAAGATGATTCGGGAAAACCCTGGGAAAGCACTACTATGCCGACTGTCGCATCAGCTGAAGTCTCCAAGGAAAACATAACTGTCACCTTAAAGGACTTGGTCGGAAAAGAATATGATGATGCTCTCTGGGATACGCTTCTGAGTCAGCTTACCTTGGATCAGATGTCAAAATTGATCGGAACTGGTGCTTATGGCACTGTCTCTATTGAGAATATCTCAAAGCCGATGACGACTGAACCTGACGGACCTTCAGGCTTTACTTCCTTTATGGCCCTTTCAGATGATGCTGTTGTCTATGGCACTGCTTTCTATCCGGCTGAATCAGTCCTTGGTTCTACCTGGAATAAAAAACTGGCTGCTTCGATGGGGAAAAGTATCGGAAACGAAGGACTTATCGGCAATGAAAAAGGAGACAAACTCCCATATTCAGGCTGGTATGCACCCGCTTGCAACATTCACAGAAGTCCTTTCGGAGGCAGAAACTGGGAGTATTATTCCGAAGATCCTTATCTCTCAGGAATCATGGGAACAGAAGTCGTCAAAGCCTGTAAGGAAAAAGGCGTCTACTGCTTCGTCAAGCATTTTGCCGCCAATGATCAGGAGACTAACCGCGACAGTGAAGGATGCTTAGTCTGGATGGATGAACAGACTATGAGAGAAATCTATCTCAAACCCTTTGAGATGATAGTCAAAGAAGGAGAGACGACAGCGATGATGTCCTCATTCAATCGATTAGGAAAAACCTGGGCGGGCGGAAGTTACGCTCTTCTGACTAGTGTCTTAAGGAAAGAATGGGGATTCAAAGGCGAAGTTGTCACTGATTACAACCTCTTAAGATATATGAATGTCAATCAGATGATAAGAGCAGGTGGAGACTTAGTTCTCAATCAGGGCAATAAGGCACCTACTGTCAAAGATGCCGATGCCACTCAGGCAACGGCTATCTATAATTCCACTCATAATATTCTCTATACCATCGCCAATTCCAATGCCATGAATGCAGAAATATTGGGATATCTGCTTCCAAAGTGGCAGGTGGTGATGTTTGCAGTCGACTATTCTCTTTTAGGTCTTATGGTGATCTGGGGAGTGGCAGTCACTGTTTCGGTCTTCTATAAGAAGAAACAAAAACCCGATTACGAATCAGCAAAAAAAGAAAATTAATTCGGCCAATCCTTTTTTAGGCGGCCCTGCTTTCTAGTCCAAAGCAGGGCTTTTCAGATGTCGAGTTTTTTTTGAAATCGAATTCTTTTTTGCTTTCTCCGTCATAGCATTTGCCGTTATCAGAGTTGATGATCAAGATGTTGCATCTATTTGAAAGAGCAGTACAGGCATCTAATCCGATTAACTGGTCTCGACAGTATATTGAATAGTCATTGTATTTGTGTTCGAGGGAGGCGTGAAAATCAGATACGTGCCAATGCCCGCAGACGAGGATTTTATTTTTTTCTTTTTCTTCTTTGAAGAAAGAATAGAAGAGGGTGAAAGGGCAGCCCCAGCGGGCATTTTCCCATAAGGGAGAATCAACAGGGAGTTCTCTCCAATCGGGAATATAGGAAAGACTGTCTAAATCATTGTAGTAGACTGATCCTTCTTTTTTGTCTTCTAAGGGCAGAAAAGCGTGAGTGATGATATAGTTTCCTATTTCCAGATAATTCACCCATTCATCGCTTTGAAACCAATCCGTTATCTTCAAAGACTTGAAATATTGGATTATTGTATGCGTATCAGTTTCTTTTTCATCGTAGCCTCTTTTGTAGAACTGAAGAATGGTTTTGTCAGAACAGTTATGGTAATCGTGGCTTTGAAAATACCCTCGTTTGACGATATCACCAATCATGTCTTCATGATTGCCTCTGATTAGAATTCGTCTGTCTTTAGGAAGAGACTTTAAATAATCATAGATCAATATGGAGTCAGGTCCCCGATCAAAAATATCGCCGTTTATGACTAAGATATGATCTTTGTTCTTTTCGTCAAAACCGGCTTTATCCAAAGCTGTTTTGAAAGGCTTATAAAATGAATGGACATCACTGGTGATGAAATAGGTTTTATTCATGTTCGTAAACGTACTCCTTTTAAGTGTCAGACAACGTATTGATGAATGAATAATATCAATATTATATAGTATTCTTCTTCGGTTTTTTAAAACTGAATATTTAAGAAACAGGGAAAGAATAAAAAAATAAATGCCTGTTTCTTTGTTTTAGATAAAAAAGTATGAAAGAGCATTAAAAAAAGAAGCTGTTACGATAAATTCGCAGCAGCCTCTTTTAATGCTTTTTGTCTTAAAAATTCTATTTGAGAAGTTCTTTGATTATCTCGACTTTATCAAGTCTTTCCCACGGCAAGTCGACATCGGGACGTCCAAAATGACCGTAGTTTG
>DHDT01000009.1:0-12787 GCA_002399505.1 Caryophanales bacterium UBA4869
ATTGTCTGCTCGAGCAAAGAGATCTTTGATTCTCTGAAAATCGTCTTGCAGTCAAGTTTGGACAAAAAGAAGATGTCGATTGATTTCAAGGTTGAAAAACCAGCTGAACTTGTTCTTTTCGCTGACAGGCAAAGGATGACTCAGGTCTATATGAACATCATCACTAACGCCATCAAATACTCCAAAGACGGGTCATCGATTCTAGTCCATGTCAAGAGACTTGAAGTCGGAGAAAACTATGTCAGAGATGAGACCCAGGTTATCGACCACGGCATTGGCATGAGCAAAGAATTCATCCCCCATGTATTTGATCCCTTCTCCCAGGAGAGAAAAAACACCGCCAAGCAATACGAAGGTACGGGCTTAGGTATGAGCATCACTAAAAAGATTGTGGAGAAGATGCACGGAAAGATCAAGGTGGAAAGCCAGCTTGATGTCGGTACTACGGTAACTTTTGATTTGGTTCTCCCGATAGCATCGAAAGAGCAGATAAAGATGACTGAGGAAAAGAGCAAAGAGACTTCTTCTCTCCTGCTTCTGAAAGGCAAGAGGGCTCTGATTGTCGATGATCAGTCTCTCAATGCCGAAATCGTGAAGAGACTTCTAGACAAACAGGGAATTGTCTCTGATATCGCCTATAACGGAAAAGAAGGATTGGATAAGTTCTCTTCTTCTAAACCTAACACCTATGATTTCATTCTCATGGATATCAGAATGCCGGTGATGGATGGTTTTGAGGCGACTGAAAAGATCCGCGCCCTTAAAAGGAAAGACGCTTCTAAGATCAAGATCATCGCCTTGACTGCCAATGCCTTCTATGAGGATTATCAGGCCAGCAAGGCTATCTCTTTTGACGGCTATTTGGCTAAGCCGATAAATCCCGATGATCTTTTGACTATGCTCATTTCCCTTTTGGGCCTATAGCATTGTTTCATTATGAAAAAGACAAAAAAAGGAATATATTAGTAGTATAGGAAACTAAGGAGAACAATATGAAAAAAGAACCGGTATCCTGCGAAGAAAAAGGACCAATAACCAAGTCCCTTCTTTCTAAGATGAACGATTATTGGATGGCGAGCAATTATCTGAGTGCCTGTCAGCTTTATCTGTTAGATGATCCTCTTTTGAAAAGACCGCTGAAGAACGAAGACATCAAAAAGAAAATAGTCGGACACTGGGGAACAGTGCCTGGCCAGAACTTTGTCTACACTCATCTGAACCGCGCCATCAAGCGTTATGATCTTGACCTTGTTCTTCTTTCCGGTCCGGGACATGGCGGAAACTTCTTCATCGCCAACGATTATCTTGAGGGTACCTATTCCGAAGTCTATCCCAATATCACCCAAGATGAAGAAGGCATGAGAAAACTGTTCAAACAGTTCTCCTTCCCAGGCGGTGTCCCCTCTCACTGTGCACCAGAGACTCCAGGTTCCATCAATGAAGGCGGAGAATTAGGCTATTCTCTCGATCACGGCTTTGGAGCCGTGTTTGACAATCCAGATCTTATCGCTGCTGTCGTCGTCGGTGACGGCGAAGCGGAGACTGGTCCTTTGGCTACCTCCTGGCAGTCAAACAAGTTCTTGAATCCTATCCATGACGGCGCTGTCCTTCCTATCCTCCATCTCAACGGATATAAGATCGCCAATCCGACTGTCTTCAGCCGTATCTCCCATGAAGAACTCCAAAAATACCTGGAAGGATCAGGATGGAAACCGTATTTTGTCGAAGGTGATGATCCAATGACCATGCATAAGAAGATGGCTGAGACTTTGGACAGGGTCATCGAGGAAATAAAGGCCATTCAGAAACACGCCCGTGAAGAAAATGATCCTACCCGTCCTATCTGGCCGATGATTGTTCTCCGTTCACCTAAAGGCTGGACTGGACCTAAGGTAGTCGACGGCAAGATGATCGAGAACAGTTTCCGTGCCCATCAGGTTCCGATAAGCATGGAGAAACCCGAACATCTCAAACAGCTTAATGACTGGTTAGGTTCTTATCATCCGGAGAAACTCTTTGATGAAGAGGGACATTTCCGCTCCGACTTGAAGGAATTATGCCCGAAAGGCGATAAGCGAATCGGTTCCAATCCTCATGCAAACGGCGGATTGCTTTTAAAAGATCTTCGCATGCCTGATTTTAGAAACTATGCTTTCAAGGTCAAGAAACCTGGAGCTGAAGAAGGTCAGGATATGATTGAATTAGGAAAGTTCATCCGCGATGTCATCAAACTCAATGATAAGGAGAAGAACTTCCGTGTCTTCGGTCCGGATGAAACTTTGTCCAATAGACTGAACTATATCTTTGAAGCCACCAACAGACAGTGGGAGAATCAGACTCTTCCTACTGATGAATTCCTTTCCAGTGAAGGACGTGTCATCGATTCGATGCTTTCTGAGCATTGCTGCGAAGGCTGGCTCGAAGGCTATCTTTTGACTGGAAGACACGGCTTCTTCTGTTCCTATGAGGCCTTCATCAGAATCGTCGATTCTATGGTGGCCCAGCATGCCAAATGGCTCAAGGTCTGCAATCAGCTTCCCTGGAGACAGAAGATTTCTTCTTTGAACCTGCTTCTGGCATCGACAGTCTGGCAGCAGGATCATAACGGCTTCACTCATCAGGATCCAGGCTTCATCGACCATATCGCCAACAAGAAAGCCGACGTAGTCAGAATCTATCTTCCGCCGGATGCCAACTGTCTTCTCTCCTGTATGGATCACTGCCTGAGAAGCCGTGACTATGTCAACGTCATCGTCGCTTCCAAACACCCTCGTCCTCAGTGGCTTTCGATGGAACAGGCAGTCAAGCACTGCACTCAGGGTATCGGTATCTGGGAATGGGCCTCTAACGACCAGGGACAGGAACCTGATGTCGTCATGGCGTGCGCCGGTGAGACTCCGACTCTGGAAGCCTTGGCCGCTGTCTCTATTCTCAATAAGGAATTACCGGAAGTCAAAATCCGTTTCATCAATGTCGTCGATCTCTTCAAGCTGCAGCCTAAGACTGAACATCCGCACGGGTTAAGCGATGCCGAATACGATATGCTCTTCACTAAGGACAAGCCGATAATCTTCAATTATCACGGCTATGCCACTCAGATCCACGAATTAACTTATCGTCGACATAATCGCGACTTGCATGTCCGCGGCTATAAAGAAGAGGGAACTATCACTACTCCCTTCGATATGAGAGTGCAAAACGATGTCGACAGATTCCATCTGGTTCAGGACGTCCTCTTAAGACTTCCTCAGCTTGGAAACCGAGGCGCCTACCTCTATCAGAAGATGTCTGACAAGCTTGTCGAACACAAGCAGTATATTCACGAATACGGTGTTGATATGCCGGAAGTCGCTGACTGGAAGTGGGATAAGAAGTAGATATTTCGATAATCAGGCACCCGCTTGACGGCGGGTGCTTTTTTAAATATATGTGATTATCAGTTTTTCTAATACGAAAAAATCGGTTAAAAAAGCCTTGGCAGTAAACCAAGGCTGATTTTTTTGAGAAAACAACTAAAAGAAACAGTGCTTAGAAAGCCCAGTTTCCATTTCTGAAAATCGGGATTTCTTTGCCGTCAACAGTGGTTCCGGTGATATTCAGGTAACGGTCGCCGATCATGAAGTCGACATGGCTGTGTGACTTGTTGATTCCAAACTTCTGAATCTCTTCGGGGGTGTACTTTTCAAAGTTTGGATAGAGGCTTGGGAAGCCAGTGCCTAAGGCTAAATGACAGGCGGCATTTTCATCATAGAGGGTGTTGAAGAATAAAATGCCGGTGTTGTTGATAGGTGAATCAAAAGGAACTAAGGCACATTCTCCAAGATAGGCACTGCCTTCATCGAGAGTCAGAATGCCCTGAAGGGCTTCCAGTCCCTTCTTGGCGGTGACTTCGACCGCTTTTCCTTCGTGGAAACGGACAGTGAAATCTTCGATGAGCTGGCCGTTATAGGCTAAGGGCTTTGAGGCGACTACTATTCCTTCGGCTTCTCCTTTCATCGGGGAAGTGAAGGACTCTTCACTGGGGATATTAGGTTGGAAGAAACGATTGCTCAGATCCTTTTCGCCTCCGCCTAAGAAGATGACTCCGGGAATCAGGCCGACTGTGAAGTCAGTTCCGGTTTTGGATTCATAGTGAAGCTTTCTGAGGTTGAGGGAATTCAGGTAAGAACATCTCTTCTTGAGATCCTTTTCGTGATCTTCCCAGTTCTTGATTCCGTTTCCGTCTAAGGCTCTGGCGGTGGTTAAAATCGCCTTCCAGAGAGCTTCGATGGCGTCTTCCTCTGAAAGAGAGGGGAAGACTTTGGTCGCCCATTCTTTTGATGGAACACCGGCGATACACCACTGAGACTTGTTGTCTCTGGCATCGCGGTATTTTCCAAGCACTTTGTTTTTGGCGGCTCTTATAGCGGCGACTTTCTTGCTGTCGACACCTTTTAATCCATCGGGATCATCAGCATCGAGCCAGATAAGAATCGGGCAGTTGTCTGCCATGAACTTATGACATTCCTCTTCAAAAGCCGGAATTGATGAAAGCTCTTCCGTTGTCGCTTCTTCATAGTCGACTTTGTTGAGATAGGAGCTTATCCAATGGACAAATACTCTTTTTGCCCCTCTCTCATAGCACTTCTTGGCTACAAGACTGGCAAACTCTTCGACACAGGGGCTGGTTCTTATGACCACATACTGTCCTTTTTGAACATTGGCACCTACTTTGACTATCAGATCTGCATAACTATCGATTATTTTCTCATCCATGATTGAATCCTCCGATTGAATACTACTAAATTATAGAAGAACGGCTTAAAGATAGAAAGAGAGCTACTCGAGATAATTGTCTTTGATCTCTTCGATGTCTTCATCGGTCAGTTCCATCTGATTGTGAAGATAGCTATCCATCCCGTTGAAACGATTGTCTATTTCATCGAAGGCAGCTCTGATCCAGTTTTCTCTTACTCCGGCCAGCATATAGACGGAGTTGATGACTTTTTCATTGGTGATATGACAGTCTTCTCTCAGATACTTTACTCGGGAATCGGCTTTTTCCTGAGTATAGGCATTAGTCTTCAGATAGTCTTTGATTATTGTCTCTCTGTCTACTCCTAAGACACTTAAGAATAAGACAGTGGCAATTCCGGCTCTGTCTTTGCCATCGGCACAGTGGTAAAGAACTGAGCCTTCTTTGTTTTTACGTACGATATCGAGAAACAGGCGATAATGTTTGATACCGAAAGGAAGACCAAGAAAACTTCGGTAGGAGTTTTCCATGGAAGTAGTGATGTCGCCGTCACTTGATATTGTATAGATAAAACCAATCAGGCTCTTGATGTTTGGATGATCGATGATGAACTCTTCGTGAGGATGTTGGCTTTTTCCGGAATTAAGGTCGTCAGTGATAGGACAATGGACATATTGGCAGAAAGGAATCTTCTTGTCGTTCTTTCCGCAGATTTCGCTGTTTGATCTTAAATCAATATCAAATCTGGCCTGGAGTTCGTTTTCAAAATAGGAAATGTCTTCCGGGGTCAGCCTGGAGAGATTATCAGTTCTGATAATCCTCTTATAGCGGATGTGACGATGGTCTGTAGTCTCGAATCCACCCAAGTCCCGGGTGTTGATGGTCCCATCAAGTTTGATTCTTAGGGATAGTTTGTTTATATCATTCATGCTAGTGATTATAGTGAAAAACAGGACAAAACTCAATTGAGTCGAAGACTATATAGGAATCAATTTGCATGTCAGCTGTTGTACTTTATCTATCAGAAGAAAATGTTAATATGCAAACACAAATAAAAATAGGCTTTGTTTCAGCAAAGCCTATAGTTTATTTGATTGAGAATTTAGAATTCTACTTTTTGTTTCCGAACTTATGCTTCAGCCAGGAGAAGACACCGTCATGTTTGTTGTTTTCCAAATCATCGAACTTGGAAATAAGGTCCTTCTGGTCGTTAGTCAAAGTCTTCGGGAACTTGGTTTTGATGGTGACATACTGATCACCTGTCTTGCCGCCGGGAAGAGTGATACCCTGATTGCTCATTCTAAGGATGGTATCCGGTTCTGTGCAGGCGGGAATTACTAGCTCGCAATCGCCTTTTACAGAAGGGACAGTCACCGTAGCACCGAGAAGACAATCAGAAATAGATATAGGAGCACTGATATAGACATCAGCGCCTTTTCTAGTGAATGTCTGACTGGAAGCAACTTCAATCTGAAGAACTAAATCACCATTCTGACCGCCGTTGACGCCATTGTCGCCTTTGCCGGCTATCTTGATCTTATCGCCAGTATCGACGCCATGCGGAATATTGACAGTGATTGTCTCACTGACTTTGATTCTTCCGTTACCACGGCACTTAGGGCATTTCGAAGTGATGACTTTGCCAGTGCCGCCGCAGTCGGGGCAGGTCTCTTCCGATTCCATCACTCCGAAGATGGTATTGCGTCTGACTCTGACTCGTCCCCGTCCTCTGCAGGTGGGGCAGGTCTTCACATCCGCGGCGCTTCTGGCTCCGCTTCCGTGACAATCAGGACAGGTTTCGACATAGTTTATCGGAATATCGACTTTGGTTCCGTTGACAGCCTGATCAAAAGAAAGACGGATAGTCATGATACGACTGGCTCCTCTTCGGGGCATGTTGTCCTGTCTTCTTGAAGAAGAGGAAGCACCGCCTCCGAAGAACTGAGCGAAGATATCGTTCAAGTCCTGGAAGCTGCCATCGTCGTTCTGGAAGTTGTTGAACCCATTGAATCCGTTCTGGAATCCATTGGCACCGTTGTTTTCAAAAGCGCCCATTCCAAATTGATCATATTGAGATTTCTTCTTAGGATCACTTAAGACTTCATAAGCCTCAGTGACTTCCTTAAACTTTTCCGCAGCGTCAGGAGCATGATTGAGATCGGGATGATATTTTTTGGCTAAGGTACGATAGGCACTCTTTATCTGATCTGGAGTGGCTTCCTTTGTGATACCCAAGACTTCATAATAGTCGCGCTTTTCTGCCATATTGGATTACCTCCGTATGCATTCAATAAGTAAGCCCGGCCAGAAGCCGGGCTTACAGTCAGATGATACTATTACTTGTTGTCGTCTTTCTTCTCTTCGAAAGTAGCATCGACGACATGAGGATCATTGGGATCCTTCTTGGTCTCTTCGGTATTGGGAGTAGCATTGCTTCCGGCATTAGAGGTGGAGTTATTGGCAGTGGACTGAGCCTGAGCCTGGTAGACCTGATTAGCAGCCTGCTGGAGCTGAGTGATCTTGCTTCTGACAGCATCGAGGTCGTTCTTATCGAGATCAGCCTTGATTTCATCTCTGATCTTCATAGCACTTTCCTTGGTCTTCTCATCGACAGGATGATCTTTATCGTTCATCTGCTTATCGATGGAATCAATCAAAGTCTGAGCTTCGTTTCTGGTGTCGACATCAGCCTTTCTCTTATCATCATCCGTCTTATGGGCTTCAGCCTCTTTGACCATCTTATCGATTTCTTCTTTGGAGAGACCGGTGGAGTTGGAGATAGTGATGTGCTGTTCCTGATTGGTATCTAAGTCTTTGGCGGAAACGGAGACAATACCGTTGACATCGATAGAGAAGGTGACCTGAATACGAGGCTCACCGCGACGGGCAGGACGGATTCCTTCTAACTTGAATCTGCCTAAGAACTTATTGTCCTGAGCCATCGGACGTTCACCCTGGTAAATCTGAATTTCGACACCGGGCTGATTGTCTTCGGCAGTAGAGAATACCTGTTGACGGGTGGTAGGAATAGTGGTATTCCTGGGGATAAGGGCAGTCATGACACCGCCCAGTGTTTCAATGCCTAAGGTCAAAGGAGTGACATCGAGTAAGACGACGTCTTTGACGTCGCCGCGGATGACACCGCCTTGAATGGCGGCACCGACAGAGACGGCTTCATCAGGGTTGACAGACTGATTGGGCTTCTTGCCGTTATTGAGACGGGTAACTAAATCGACAACAGCCGGCATACGGGTAGAACCGCCGACTAAGATGATATCATCCAAGTCAGTGACTGAAAGCTTGGCATCAGCTAAGGACTTTTCAAAAGGAGTACGGCAGCGATCAAGAAGATCACTGGTGATATCCTGGAATTTAGCTCTGGTCAAAGTGGTTTCAAAGTTGACAGGGGCTCCATCCTTGAATCCGATATAAGGCAAGGAGATGATAGTCTGAACCTGAGAAGAGAGATTGATCTTGGCCTTTTCGGCTTCATCTCTCAGTCTCTGGAGAGTAGGACGATCCTTGGCGTTGTTCTTGTCGATGTTGATACCGCACTGCTTGCTGATTTCGGAGATCAGCCAATCCATGACGTGATGATCCCAATCATCGCCGCCTAAATTGGTGTCACCGGAAGTAGATAAGACTTCGAAGGTGCCATCTCCGATATCGAGAATTGAGACATCGAGAGTACCGCCGCCTAAATCGAAGACCATGATCTTTCCGCTCTTCTTGGAATCCATACCATAAGCCAAAGCGGCTGCGGTAGGTTCGGAGATGACACGGACAACATCAAGACCGGCGATAGTGCCGGCATTCTTGGTGGCACTTCTCTGATCATCATTGAAATAAGCAGGGCAGGTAATGACAGCCTTTGAAACTGGATGTCCTAAATAAGCTTCGGCATAGCCCTTCATATAGGCTAAGACCTTAGCAGAGATCTGTTCAGGTGTGAAATCCTTGTTAAGACACTCGACATGGGTCATAAATCTGGTTCCCATCTTTCTCTTGATTGATGAAACTGTATCAGGGTTAGTCAAAAGCATACGCTTGGCGGCATTGCCGACGATTTCTTCGCCGTCAGCCTTGAACGAAACGACTGAAGGACATGTGTTGGTTCCTTCTGGTGAAGGAATGACCTTCACAGTCTGGTCGTCTTGCATATAAGAGACGACTGAGTTTGTAGTACCTAAATCAATTCCTAAGATTACTTCTTTTGCCATAATGGTTTTCCTCCGGTAATTTATTACTTCTTTTCATCTTTCTTCGTATCGTCTTTCTTCTCTTCTTTCTTCTCGGCTTTCTTGGTGACTAAGACACAGGCAGGTCTGATAAGGTGGTCATATAATTTGTATCCCTTAAAGCAGGTGTCAGCGACAAAGTCATCATTTTCTCCCTCGACTGTAGCAAATGGTTCCATCGTATTGGGATCGAACTTATCGCCTTTTGCAGGATCGATGACAGTGACGTTAAGCTGCTGCATGACATTGAGAAGCTTGTTGTGAGTCATCACCATTCCGTCATAGTAGCTTTTGATATTGGGATCGGTTGGCACTTTCTTCAATACCGTATCGAATCCGTTTAAGGCAGGAATGAGTTCTTCGACAAATTTCTGCTGAGCATATTTCTTGAAGTCTTCGCTTTCTCTCTGAACTTGTTTTCTGGTATTGGCCATATCGGCATAGACACCATAATACTTGTTCTTCCAGTCTTCGACTTGCTTCTCGTTTTCATCAGCTTTCTTGTCGGCTTCTTCAAACTTCTTTTCAGCCTCTTCGTATTTCTTTTTGAAAGTTTCAAGTTCTTCCTGAAGCTTTTTTACTTCCGGAGATACTTTGATATCCTCATTGATTGGCTCTTTCTTTTCTTCTTTTACTTCTTCATTCTTTTTTTCTTCACTCATTTTCTTTGGCCTCCTTTTCTTTTGTGGTTACTAGTCTTCTTATCGTTCTTTTTAGGAGTTATATTCTCCGGCTCTGATACGGGGACCAGGGCATTCTTGTTGACGTCTGAGGAAACGGTGAAGTATCGATCCAACATATAGGAGACATATTCCAGAGCTGAGAGAATTTTCTTGTAGTCCATTCTCTTTGGCCCGACTATCGCAATCTGATCTTTGTCGGTCAGCTTCTTGGAGACGATGGCTAAGTCTCCTAAGCTATCGTTGGTGAATCCAATATTTACAGAACCGATGTCATCAGTGGTGAAGATATCGTGCTGTATCTTATCGGGATTCTCTAAGGCTTCGACAGCGTTCATGAATGCTTTGGAGTCATTGTGGAATTCAGGTAGGGAGAGAAGATTCTTCTGACCGTAGACCTTGAATCTCTTCTGAGCGAAGCTCATCAGAGCGGATAAGAAGGACTGCATGATGACATCACCGCTTTTACCCAGGGTCTTTGCCATAACTGGTTCAAGAGAACGGACTTTTGACAACAGATCGCTGATTTTAGTTCCGTTTAGTCTTTCATTCATCAGGTGGAAGGCAGAAGCGAGGTTTTCATAAGTCAGCCCTTTGTCTTTATCGAGAACAAAGGTCTTTTTCTCAACATATCCCGAATCAGTGATGAAGATACCTAAGACCGTATTTTCCGTAATCCTTATCAGCTGAGCAGATACCAGACTCTCTTCTTCGGCTTTGGGACCTAAGACGACAGTCGCCATCTTTGTCAGTTCTGATAAGAGTTCACATGATTTTCCCAATACGTCTTCGATAGACTGAGTCTTTGAGCTCAGTGCTCTCTGGAATTCTCTCTGGAATTCCATATCGACACTGTTCATCAGAGAATCACCATCTAGATGATCGAGATAATACTGGTAGCCTTTGGCAGAAGGGACACGACCTGAGGAAACATGCGTTTTCTCAATCAGTCCTTCTTTTTCAAGAACGACCATCGTATTTCGGATAGTGGCGGAGGAACAGGCTAAATGATAATTATCTAAAAGAGTGGCGGAACCGATTGGTTCAGCTGTCTTGATGAACTCTTCAACGATACATTTGAGTATCTGGTCTTTGCGATTGAGGTTCATTCCATCCTCCATTAGCACTCTTTTCAAAAAGTGCTATTGATATTATATAACAGGTTTTAGCAATTTCAAGTATTGAGTGCTAAATATTACAAAAACCTCTTACATCTCCCGCGCACGCGCGCGTATGCGCATGCGTATAAGATATGGATATATTCATTCATCATCTGCGGAATACGAACAATTCATAACCAAAGAGGAAAACAATGAGGAAAGGTGTTTCCCTCTTTGGTAGGATAAATTAACATTTGCTATCTATCTAGGTAAAGGAACAGCTTATGAAAATACAGTTTAGAAAAGTCTTGAACGTTTTGTCTCTTGCTTTATTGGTTTCCTGTAGGACAAAAGAAAGCAATCTGACAAATATAACCTCTTCTTCTCTGTCTTCTTCTTCTGCTGATATCTATATTGAAAAAAAGTGTGAAATACTCGATAATCTCGATTATTTCAATATTCAAGGCCGTTATCAGCTTTTAGAAACAGGTATTTCAGCAGATTATTCCGGTTCTTCTATTGAATTTAAGGCCGACTGCAAAGGAAAAGTCAGTATTAATGTCAAAAGCGAGATCAACCGCTATGACGATTCTGCGGAAGGAAAGAGAGGACTGACTCTTTTCTCAGTGTTTGTTGATGGAGTGAGAACCAAGAAGAATGTTGAAGTTGACAACAAAACTGAGGATATCGTCTTGGCTTCTGATTTGGAAGCCGGCCTTCACACTTTCAAGTTCGTTCGACAGACTAATGTCTATATGTCTCAGTGTTCGATAAACTATCTTACTTATAGCGGAGTACTTGAGAAAAGCCAGAAGAACAGTAAATATATCGAGTTTATCGGTGATTCCTATACGACAGGCTATAGTCTTCAGGGTGTTAAAGAAGGCGGCGGATATGATTCAAGCTATGATGATCCTCTTGATGCCTACGCTTATACCGCGGCTATGAAGCTGAAAGCCGATTATCAGCTTTCAGCTTTCTCAGGTGCCGGTTTTGCCTATGGCTACACGCCTTTCACTGTTCCTTATGTTTACGGCTATCAGAACTATTTCAGAAGCAATGATACTTTTCAGCCTGACTTGGTACCTGATCTCATCGTCATTAACCTTGGCACAAATGACGTTTCTCAGGTAGGGTTTGATAACAATCATGCCGAAATCGAAGAAGGAGTCAGAAAACTAGTCGATGCCACCTATGACGCCTATGGGTCTTATCGTCCTTTGATTTTCTGCACTGATGAAACTCATGAGAACAACGACAGCGTCATCAGGGAAGCAATGGACACATTGCTTCCTGATGTCCCTTATAAATTTGTTTCCCTCACTACCAATAATCATGCTAACAACTATCATCCGGATGCATCCTGCGGTCATATTCAGGGAGAAGAGCTTTCTGAAGCAATAAAAGAATACTTACCTGATGTTTTTTAATATTGCTGATAATAAGTATAAATCTATACATAACAAATCCTATCATTGCTGTTTTTAAGACCTGATAATCCAGTGTAAACTTGTGTATTATCATTTGCTTTATTGCTTCCTATATTGAACATACAGATGATGTCTTTAAGGATAAAAGACTATCTGTCTGTTCTTATAGACAACTTGGAAGACAAAGGATATATAAGAAAAGATGAATCTGACTTTTATTTTCTATCAGACAATTAAAAAAGAAGACTGAATAAAGAAAAGAAGATTCTTCCTGTTTAATTTAGATCGGATGTATATATAGATATATAGGTACAGGTTTTTATCTGTGCTTTCTTTTTATTTGAAGAACAGAGGATAAAAAGCACGGCTGATTATAGGAAAAGAGGCTTTTAATCATGAAAATAATATTTCCTAGATGATGGTTTGCTTTTCTTAAAAGCCTCTTTTCCTGTTATGTATTTATATCTTGAAATAGTAAGAATAGTTAAAAACAGCGACTAAATAGGGCAAAAACAGGATTCTTGAATAATTTGAAGAACTCTAAAAATTGATGAAATCGGGAAAATTTCGGTAAAAGCTGTAGAATTAACATATATGTAAGTAA
>DHDT01000009.1:12882-13194 GCA_002399505.1 Caryophanales bacterium UBA4869
AACAAAAATGATTATTTTTAGGCTTTTTAGAGCGTTTTAGCCATTTTGAAAATCGAGAATGCAATTTAGAGGTAGAAAAAACGTAAAAAACAACTGAGATAAAAATAATCAATAATTTTAGATGACAAAATATATATTTTGTAAAGCAAAGAAACAGAAAATATGAAACACCACTAAAAATAGTAAAAAACATTAAAAAAATAGAAAAAATAAAGGAAATCAGTATAAAAAGGTAAACTTAATTTTGTTTGAAAGGGTTTTCTTTTCAAACTGTTTCTTCTGATTTCAAATAATTTCCACTTATTTTCTTGT
>DHDT01000009.1:13233-23026 GCA_002399505.1 Caryophanales bacterium UBA4869
TTTTTTTTTTTTTTTTATTTCCTTGTTCTTAATTTTTTGAACTTATTTTCTTGTTTTCGCTTTTGCCCACCCCCTATAATGTTGCCGCATTAAAAAAGAGAGGTGCAATTTATGAAAAAGAATTTATTAGCTGTCGTTCTTCCTGTCGCTGCCTTTGTCGCTTTGGCCGGAACCGGTTTCGGTGCCTGGATCTTCTCCACTGCTTCTTCTGAGGCCGATGTCAACTCCTATTCCGTCACCAATGCCTACACTGTCGGAGCTATCGACTTAGCCAAGACCGATGATACCATTGTCCTTGATCAGACTAACCCTGATTTCGCCATTGCCTATAAGACTGACATCAAGGTCGAGGAAGCTGTCGGCGGAACTCATGGTTCCAATGATGATGCCTCTGCCTACAAGGATTGGGTAGATAACGCTGCTGCTAAGGCCAACATCACTGCCACCTATAATTTCGGTGTAGCTTTAGGCGGAAACTTAGAGACTTATCTTGAAGTCAAGTCCATCACCAGAACTACTGACAATACTGTCACCAATGGTGCTGATTTCACTGTCGACTATGCCAATGTCGGACATAATGACGTCAAGACCGAAAACTATGCCATCGCCTTCGACTGGAAGACCAGTGCCAAGCCTGAGACTATGGAAGCCTACAAGGCTATGGTAACTGCCGTCAAGACCGGAACCATCACCCTCACTGCCAAGCTCGTCAAGGTCGCCTTCACTGCCTAGTCTTTTGCCTAAGCAAACAATATAAGTAACATATCTGTCTGAATAAGATAACCAGTGCTAAGCTTCCACCTCAGGGGCGAAATCTTGGCACTGGTTTTTAAGAAGACATCCTAGACGCATACAAAGAGGGGTATTCCGGGATATTATGTTCCGATCAGCCCTTTTTGGTATGCATCTCATCCTTTATATAAAAGCTTTAATTTCAATTATGATTTTGTTTATTCAACTAATAAGATAAGAACCAATATAAGCAAAGGACTACAGACAAACACTCAGTATTTAGAAATAAATTCTAAGCTCAGTCTGTTTTCTATAGTTATGAATATATGTCTGTTTGTTTATTCTCTAATGAATAACAAACAGACAAATAGCTGTAACTATAATCTGTTTCAAAAGGAATTAGCCAGTATATCACTGTTATAAGTATATATAGGTATTAGTAAGATAAGATCTGGTATGGAAGGAGGTAATAAACAATGACACAAATGGAAATAGTCGGTTTGGCAGTAGTAATAGTCGTAGTCTTCTTCTACGCTATTGCTTTTTTGATGTCTTTTGGTAAGTCTCAGCGTTTTGAAGCTAAGACTATCAACGGTCAGACACTAGATGAAGACATAGCTGAAAATCTGGTTTCAGATAACTATGTCTATTTCCAGGGAAATACCCAAAGAACAATCGGAAAGAAGGATCCGATATCTCTTAGAGACTACCGCAATGAAGTCAAAAGAAAGAAAGGCCTTGGAAATGGCATAATCAATGCCATTGTCTGGGTCTTCTATGCTGTCATTGCTCTTCTTCTTATTTCAGGAATATTCTTCCGTGCTTCCGGAGAACAGGTCTACATCGGAGACAGCACCTTTATGGTCATCCAGTCTGGATCCATGTCCGAAAAGAACAAGGCCAATACCTGGCTATATGACGGAAGCATCGATGAGACCAGACTCAATTATCAGATACAGACCTATGACTTGATCTCCATCTCCAAGATAGCGGCTCCCGAAGACATCAAGAAGTATGACGTCGTTGCCTATAAGGCAGCTGATGGCTCCATAATCTGCCACCGTGTCATCGCCGTCAATGTCATCGACGGGAACTACTACTATCAGTTCAGAGGCGATGCCAACAATGCCAGCTCCGACTATGAGACTTTGGGAGCCAATCCCACAAGTGCGATTCATTCCGGACTCTCGTTTGACTTGATGGTCGGCAAGTATACCGGATTCCACAATCTGCCTTTAGGATTGATGATCGAATACTTCCGTTCTGATATTGGTCTTATCTGTTTGGCTTCCGGTCTTATCGCAGTAGGATTCTTCTATTACTTCGACGATAAGGTTAACCGGACGTATGATGTTCGTGAGGATTTTGTAGCGGGCAAGCTTGATGAATCAGCTGACCGCCGTTATAAATGGTATCTTTGCTACTACAGAACTAGCAAAGCATACAGAAGCCTTACTTCCGAGATCTATATAGATTGATAGAAGAAAAAGGCGGGAAGGGACGTCCTAGCGTTGGTCTTTCAACCTCTCTGAAAGACGTTTGTGAAGGGACGGATCTGAAAGGTCTATCCAGAGAGGATAGACACTAAAGGGGTTAATGGTTGGAGTAATGCACCGCCATTAATCGAAAACAAGGGCCTGCCTAACGGCGGGCTTTTATTGTGGAGGAAGGATACTGGAAAAGTTTAATTGCGATAAGGAAAGGCAATAAGAAGCTATATAAGGAAATAGATTTAGATTACTGTAATGATGACCAGTTTATATAGATAAAAAGTGAATGAGTTCTGAAAGGAATAGATTAAATAGTAAAGTTAGGTCTTATTGAAGAAATGCAATATAAGGGATAGATTTAGAAGGAATATTAATACCTCTTTTGTGGATTCTTAGCAGTGGTTTCTATAGTTGTCTTATATATCTAAGAAAAATGAAATTGCTTATTTATGAAAAAGAAAGCAAGATTCTTATTATTAGGTTAATTATGTATGTTAATAAAAAAGAATTATATTTAAAAATGCTAATTTTATAAAAAATAAAAAATGGCTAAAACGTCCTTGTTTATCGTGAATATTTTAAATCCTAATGTTAATTTGGTATTAGAAATGAAAATCCACTAAAAGTTTTACTTCTATTTCAAAGTTATTAAACATTAGATTAATAAAAGTAGTATTTAGTGTAAAATACTAAATATTTGCTAAGAAAAAACTATAACGAATTATCAAATAAAAAGCGCCTATTTATCGATATTTTTGATAATTCTAATCAAATTTATTATTTACAAAACATAAAAATAGTTAAAAATATAGTCAAAAGACAAAAACTCAAAAGTGTAAAGACAAAATAAATGTAAATTTCCATTGTGAAAAAGACAAGTTTTTAAAATGCATGTGGTTATTGATCATAGGGCTGGCATAGATTTCCATAGCATAAGAGTAACAAAAAATGGGTAATTTAAATTCTAAAGTAGTAATCCCATTTTCAGTATTGAATATCTATGCTGTTATGCATTTAAGAATATGCCTAAATCATTAATGATTATCGAAAGATTAAGAAATTTTAGAAGAAGACTTCTTCACCGGTTGCTCACTGTTTGTCTTTTCGTATCACAGTCAATCTCAAATACAAAAAACTATGTAGTTTTATTTATAGAAAATTGGATTTTTCCATGATTATATAAATGTAAAAACAACTTCGAAAAATTAATTTAGGAAAAAGGTTTATCAATAATTCTTTTACTTTTTTCTATTGAGCAAAACACCCCTTGTTTACTTTATTTCTAAGTTTTTTTAGTTTAACCTGTTGTTACTTCAAAGAAAGGGGAACTCGAAATATATGAATAGAAAAACTACTTCTGCTATCATCGCTATTTCAACCTTTGGTGCTCTAGTTGGCACTGGATTAGGTTTGACCCTTTCCTACCCTTCTCTTATGAATAAAGGAGTTGCCAATACTAATGATGGAGGCATGACTAGCCTACAGGTCGTTAAGAACGTTTCTAAGACTACTTCTTCTGATCTTGTATTAACCGCTGCCTTAGATGAAAACAACAACACTATCGTCTTCAATCAGAATTCCATCAGTGATGTCGTTCTCATCGCCTCTGTCAGTACTGATGCCACTTCCGATTACGTCAACTTTAATGTCAATGTCAACATCACCGGTACCTTATCTTCCTATATCTACACTTCCAAGGTTGCTGATGAAGTCAACACTGAAGAAACTTCTTATTCAACCTTTGTCAGTGATTTCTCTGATGGTACCTACTCAAATGGCCAGACTACTCTTGAAATCCCGCTTTCCTTCAACTGGATCGATGAGAAGGAACCTACTGATGCAACCTCCTTTGTCGAATTCGTCAACAACCTCAAGACTGGCGATTCCAACATCTCTATCAAGATTTCCTTATAAAATTGTTAATCTAATTCCGGAATACCCCTTTAGTGTTTAGTGAAAGGGGAATGCGAGAGGCATTCCCCTATCTCTTAAAAAATCCCGAATTGATAATATACGAGAAGACTATTACTGTGAGACTCTCTCTTTTAATGCAAAAGAGTTTAGAAGCCGGGTGATTGTAAAGCCTTACTTCAAATAAAAAGAACCAAACGCTATGTAAACCTCCTCATAGTATTGGTTCTTTTTTTATTTTACTTGTTTTTCTTCTTGGCGATAATCAAGTTGATGTCGACACCCTTGGCTCGGAATTTGTTTTCATATTCCGTAGCATTCAGGTAATCGCAGTTTTCAGAGAAGAAGGGGCTGATATAAGTCAAATCGAACAGACCCGATGATTCAAAGTAGGTCTTGGAATCTTCGTATAGTTCCTTGTTATCGGTTCTAAAGAAGATAGTTCCATCGTCTTTGAGGATTCGGTCATATTCCTTCAACATGGTGTTATAGGATAAACGGCGATGATGCTGTTTCTTTTTAGGCCAGGGATCAGGGAAGTTGATGAAGATCTCTTTTAACTGCTTCTCTTTGAAAAGAGGAAACAGACGTTCAATAGGTGAATTGATGATCAGGAAGTTCTTCTGGTCTTTTTTGACGACTGAGGCTTTCTTTACTGCCATGGCAAAGGCGTTTTTATTGACTTCGACACCTAGATACTTATTCTGAGGATAATCGTGAGACATGGAAAGAAGGAAACCTCCTAATCCACAGCCTATTTCCAGTTGTGAATAAGGAAGGACTGTCTCTTCATTGATTTCAGAAAGGTTCTTTCCAATATCTTTATTGTCATCGAGGCATTCATTGGCCCATTTACGATGTCTGAGTCTCATTAGTTTTTGATCTTTCCGTCTCTCAAATAGACTGAGATGTCATAGATGGCATGAGCATAGATCTGCATGGAGTCATAGAAATCAGACAGAGGGAAGAATTCATCATCGCCGTGCATACGATAGTCTCTGTTAGGGAATTGAGAACCAAAGGCAACAGAATTCCTGCTTTCTCTGGCATAGGTGCCACCGCCTATAGCTAAAGGCTTTGCCTCATAGTCACCAGTTTCGCTTTTATAGGCGTTTAAGAGGATATTGACAAAGTCAGATTTAGGATCGCTGATGAATCCATCAGATCCCCCTAATGATTCAACAACGGCATGGGTGTTCTTTCTGACATTGTCTAAAACAACATCGCCCTCAAAGTTTGAAGGGAAGCGGACATTGACAAAGATGGTAAGTTTCTTATCGCTATAGGAGATACGACCTACATTATAGGAAGAACAGTCAAAGTCATCGCTCTTGAAGTTGCCGTTAAAGTTATTGCCCATTCCATCGTGGTATTGGTTATAGATAGTAGTCAGTTCATCGATTCCATAGGATTCACCTAAGAAATTCAGAAGGTGAAGACCGGCATTGATACCGTTCCACGGTATCGAGCCGTGACAGGGCTTTCCCTTGAAGGTCAAGACGTTTTCTTCAAGAGTTGCTTTGACTTCGGGATGCTGATTTAAATAATCATTCAGATGAGCTTTGACCTTTTCGGTATTGGAAAGAGAGACACTTGCTTTGGCTAAGACGATATTCAAGGCATCACCTAAGTCAAAATCCTCAATATCAGGTATTTCAATGCTATAAGAGGCAGAATAGGAATAAATGGATTTTTCCGCATAAATCAAAGGATAATCGGCATCGGGAGAAATACCGAGAGTCGGATAGTCTTTCTTCATGTCTTCAAAGTAATGTTTGAGACATAACGATCCGTTCTCTTCGTTTCCGCCAAAGATAAATCTCATCTTATATCCGCCAAGATAGCCTTTGTCCATCAGTGCTTTGACAGCAAATAGACAGGCCAATCCCGGTCCTTTGTCATCGGAAGTACCTCTTCCGTACATGATGTTACCTTCTTCGATGGTCAGTTTGAAAGGATCGTGAATCCAGTTTTCCTTCTTTACCGGCACGACATCGCAGTGAGCATAGATATCAAAGATTTTTTCACCTTCCCCGTAAGTGAGTTCAGTCACATAGTTATCGCAGCGATCTACTTTGAATCCGAGTCTTTCTCCTAAACGGGCTACGTATAAAAGACTCTTTTCGACTTCTTTTCCAAAAGGCATTTCCTCAGTTGAAGAAGAGGGATCAAGAACTGAGGGAATACTGATAAACTCTTCTAATGTCTTGAGAGCTTCTTTCTTATAAGGCTCTACTAATTTTGAAAACTCAGTCTCATTGATATTGACTGGTAAGGCATTTTCTTTCATGGTGTTAATCACTCCTTGTAATTGCTTATATATTATAGAATATCCGACTGCCTGTCGGTATTTATTCTGGCTATCAATAGTCCCTGAAGTCTCTGGCTTTCTTTCCGGTCTTCGGCCTTGTTCATATAGAGTCTTCGATAGAGAGGCTCTAAGGGCCAGGCGAGAAGAGGAACGACTACGGCAGCCATTATCGCTTCCGGTATAGTTCCGGATAAGAAGACCAAAGAGTAGAAAAGATACCAGAATTCTCCGTTGAACATCTCTTCGGCCTGTTCTTTGCAGAAGATATAGAGGAAGAGGAAGACTAAGAGAGAGTGAATGACAGTCAAGATGAAAGAAGCGGGAATCAGAGCAATCTTTCTTTTGAACCGGTCATGGATGCAGGTCTTGAGAACTGAGAAGGTGATACCGGCAAGAAAACAAAAGATGATTCTCGGAGCCAAGGCTACAATCGGATATGAGGCAAAGAGAGCATCAAAGGCTGTCTTTCCCTGAGTCAAAGCTACTAGATAGGAAGTAAGACCGAACATCAATCCATAAAGCCAGCCCCAGCGATAGCCTTTGAGATAACTGAAGAGAAGGACGGGAAGATGAATGATTGTTATCGAGAAGATGCCGATTGTTATATAGCCGAGGTTTGGGATGAAGCCCATGATGAAAAGGATAGCTGAGCAGATGGCAAAAAAAGTCAGGTTGAGAACATGATTGGAACGTCTCATTTTATTTCTTCTTTCATTTTCTGATACTCCTGGTATCCGAATATGCGAGCCAGTCCTTCGTTGACCAGATGCATATCGCTGATAAAATCAGTAAGACCGAACTTGCGAAGATGATTGATAATCATGTTTGCGTTTCCGCCTGTCAGATAGACTAAGGCGTCTTTGGCGTCATACTGTTTTTTTATTTCTTCGACCATCTTGACTAAAAGGCAGGCGGTGCCGTTGATGGCACCGGAAGAAATACTTTCTTTCGTATTCAAAGAAACCAAGGAAGGATCCTTGAGTATGTCGTTTTTGCCGAGAAGATCGGTTTTTATCTGAAGAACTTCGGGGAATGAACAGATACCGGGGAAAATAGAACCGCCGTGTAAGATTTTGTTTTTGTCTAAGAAAAGAATCTTGCTGGCAGTACCTAAATCGATGACGATAAGTCCTTTGTCGGTTGGGACAGAGACTATATCACAGAAGAGATCTGGTCCGATGATGTCGATATTGTCAACTCGGTAATTGTTGAGATATGAGAATTCCTTCATCTTTTCAGAATCTAGGATCTGAGATTCGATACCTAAGGCCTTGATGACTGTGAGAAAGTTGTTGAGACCTCTCTTGTCGACAGAGGAGATATAGGCGATATTCTTTTCGAATTCCGAAGAACGTTCAGCGACTGTTTTCTTCATTTTCTCTAAGTCAGAAGAATAGATTTTTTCATACTTGAAACCAGTGTCAGAAGTGAAAATTATATCGATTGTGGTGTTTCCGATATCGGCGAATATGTATCCGGTGTTTTTCATTGCAAAGGTATTATAAAAGTCTATTACCGGCAATGCAAATATATTATATATATAACTTACATTATATATGAGATTGTACCTTCTAAGTCGGTTCTGCGCACTTGAATGCCTAATTCTCTAAGAGTTATCAGTGTCTCAATATGGGGAAAACCGTAAGAGTTATTCATCCCTACCGATATTATTCCTACTTCCGGACTAGCCTTCTTTACAAATGGCTTATAGCTTGAGGTATCTGACCCATGATGTCCGACATGTAGTATGTCGCAGTCGATATCGGCCTTGTCGTCAAATAGATTCTTTTCGACTTCTTTCGGTGCATCTCCCATAACGAGGATTTTCTTTTTACCGAGAGAAAACTGATAGACTGCGGAATGGTCGTTTTCTCCTGTTCCGATATCATAGTCATTAAGGTTTTTAAAACTGATGTCATTGATGCTTAAGGTGTTATTCTCAGAACTTAAGAAGTCTTCTCCATAATATACTCTGCCGACTTGAAAATGAGACTGCAGACTATTTAAAGCACCATAGTGGTCATAATCGCGATGGGTGATCAAGACACTGTCGATTTTCCTGATCTTCCTCTTTCTGAAATATGGTATCAGGCATTCTTTTGCTAAGTCAGTCGATACTTTTCCACCCGTATCAATAAGAAGATTGTATTGCCTGTGTCTTATCAAAGTGCAGTCACCCTGCCCGACATCAATAAAGACAATCTCTGTATGATTTCTAAAATCGGGAATAAGGTTAACTAAAAGAGATATCGATGCTAAGGCAATCAATACCTTTACTTCTTTTCGATAATAATACACTTTGAAAATTGAAGCTGCTAGAAGGAGCACATAGAAGACTACAAAAGAAAACAATGAGAATTCACCAGTCATCAAAAAGGGTGATATCTCATAGACACTCTTGGTCAGAAAAAGAAGAAAAGAAACCAAAATATTGATCAGATATGCTGTCTGAGGAAGGATAAATAAAAGAATAGATAAGATGAACAGAAGATGGGTATAGGGAATAAGAAGTATTTCTATTATCGGACCTAATAATGAAATACCGTGATTTGAATATAGCTTCATGGGAAGAAAGAAAAGGATTAACAGAAGGAAAAAAGATATCTTCTTTCTTTTTTCCCTAGACGACGTTAGCTTTAAGAATATGATGAAAGGAAAAGGGTAATAGAAAGAAGGGGATATCAGAGAATAAGGTTCAAAGAAAAGCATAGTCACCGCTAAAAAAGAGACAAGTTCCAATGGATCAGTTCTTGTCTTACTTTTCCTATTGATCATCAACAGAAGCTGATAGATGAATACACGTCTCATATTATAGGAAAAGCCTGAAAAGAGCAGGAAAGGAAAAGAAATCAATATCCCTAGGTAAGGATATAACTTCTTGAGTCTTTTCTTTGTTATCCTGCCGACAAAAATGATCAGAAAAGACAGATGAAAACCGGACAATGATAAAGCGGAACTTAAACCCAATTCATCAAATAGATAGCTTTCATTCATGGAAAAAAGGCTTTCACCAAAAAGCAATGAACGAGAAAGCAATTTGCTGTTTTTATCAAGATAGACAAAAGGATAAGTCTCAAAGACAGAGCCTATATCAGGTGGTTTGAAGTATTCTGTTTTTGTTTCTGGAAAGAAAGAATAAAAGACACCCTGACCTTTTAGGTATTCCTTAAAATCAAAGCCGCTTTCAAAATGGGAGAAAGTAATTTCATTCGCTTTCCCATTCAATGTCCAGATAGAAAAAAGAGGAAAGTCGTTCTTCTTGTCATAGATTAAATACTTCCCCTTGAATGAAAGAAAAAGACAGTAGTTTTCTTTTCTGAAAACAACGATACCTGTCATTTCAGTTTCA
>DHDT01000009.1:23160-23561 GCA_002399505.1 Caryophanales bacterium UBA4869
CATTTCAGTTTCAGATAATGATCCTTTTTGATAGAAATAAGAAATGACAAAAGAAATAATTAATGCTGCCAGAGAAAAAAATAGGACTTTTCTTTCTTTTCTGTAGAAAAAAAGATAGAGGAACAAAGGAATATAAAGAAGAAAGAAATAAAGACTGATGATACCGGAAAGAAGACCGACAAGAAATGAGAGAAAGACAAAGAAGAACATATTTAGGATAGACGGATCTTGTTCTTCACTCGGCTAAAGGTCGCTTCTCCGATTCCCTTTACTTTAAGGATATCTTCAATCGCCTCAAAACTTCCATTCTCAGTTCTATAGTCGATGAGGTTTACGGCCTGTGCCGAATTGAATCCGATCTCAGCTAACTGGCTTTCACTGGCTGTATTGATGTTGACCTT
>DHDT01000009.1:23673-24111 GCA_002399505.1 Caryophanales bacterium UBA4869
CTGGCTGTATTGATGTTGACCTTGGTGAATTCGGTGTCGACACAGACACCAGATCCAGTTGAGACTGGGGGAATATAAAATGATGTGTGAGTAGAGATGACCAGAGAAGAAAGATAGGCACTGCTGTCGGCTTTCTCCGTTACTCCTCCGGCCATGTCGATGAGGTCTCCCAGGGTTTCTTCGCTGCTGATTGAATAAGTGCCGCTGTGATTGATTTCTCCGTCAATTGCAACGTTGACCATATTAGTCCCTTCCACGTAACTTGTCGAATAGCCATTTAGAGAACTGCTAGGTGATGCCGTGAAATTGTCGACAGCCGAAAACGCCAATAGACCGACGACTGTGATAATCAGGCCGATGACTATGAGTTTGAACATAAAAAGCCTCCTTACTGACTATTAGGCCAGAGAGGAGGTTTTTTCTAAAAAATTGACAAAA
>DHDT01000009.1:24208-37119 GCA_002399505.1 Caryophanales bacterium UBA4869
TTTTCTAAAAAATTGACAAAAAGTTTTAGGCGCTGACTTTTTCGATGAGAAGATTATAGGGTTTCTTGGCTTCGACTAAGACAGTATCACCGGCAGAATGGCCTAAACAGGCTAAAGCGACAGGGCAGGTATTGGAGATTCTGTTTTCGATAGGATCAGCTTCAGCTGAACCGACGATGATGAAGGAATACTCGATTCCGGTTTCAGTGTTCTTGACAGTGATTGTTCCACCGGCCAAACGGCAAGTGCCTTTGCTTCCGGTTTCTTCAACGATGGTGCAGTGATCAAGGTTGTATTGAATCTTGGATATTTCAGTTTCAATCTGCTGAAGTTTTTCACGAGCGGCATCGTAATCGGCATTTTCTGATAAGTCGCCCTGAGATCTGGCCAAGGCTAAATCTCCTAAGACTTTTTCCTTATCAACATTGACAAGCTTATCTAATTTTTCTTTGAGAGTCTGATAACCCTGCTTAGTGATAATGTTACTTGAATTTGCTGCCATATATTAATTCTCCTTAATTAGCAAAAAGGATTATACCATAAAAGCAAATTACAAACGAGATTGATTTATGTCTCAATATATATATAATAATCATACCTGACGTTCTAACGTATAGCTAAGGAGCTTTGTACAATGATTATCAAAGGGCATTTTACTAAAGGGACTACTGTCATTTCTCTTCTGAAAGAGGAAGAACAGAAGAAGTATTTCTGTTGCAAGATCAACGGAAGAATAAGGGAACTGTCTTATTCTTTCGATAATGATATCGAAGCTGTGATTGAATTCTTAGATGTGCATTCGACAGATGCCTGCCGAATATACGAGTCCAGTTTGCGCTTTGTGACGGCTTTGGCCATCAAATCCATCGATAAGTCTTTGGATGTTCGTTTCTTCTACAACATCAGCCGTTCAGTCTTCGGAAGAGTCGTCTCTTCCAAGAAGGGTTTCCGTGTCACCTATGATTTAGTGAAGAAAATCGAAGAAAGAGTCAAGCAGATTGTCGAAGCCGATGTTCAGTTCAATCGTATCAAGATATCCAAAGCAGATGCTTTGGAGAAATACCGCAAAGACGGTCTTCACGACAAGATTCAGGTTCTCCGCTATCGTTCCGAGAACTTTGTCCATCTATATGAGTGCAAGTACAATGACTTAGATTATTTCGATTATCTCTATAGTTATCTGGTTCCTTCTTCAGGATTCTTAAAAGAATTCCGTTTCCGTTATTATGCGCCTGGCTTCATCATGCAGGTTCCCCGTGCTGAGTGCGGAGGAGTGATACCTCATTTTGAAGATGAGATGAAATTCGCCGCTTCTTTGGCTACCAATTCTCATTGGGCCGAAAGAAACGAGATCGACACTGTCTCCAATATCAATAAGTTCCTCAAGACTTATGGCTCCATGGCCTTAATCAACCTTTCCGAAGCCAGAATGAATAATACTCTTACCGAAGTAGGCGAAGATATCTGCCTTCGTGAAGAACCTATTCGTCTTATCTGTGTTGCCGGTCCTTCATCCTCAGGCAAAACCTCTTTCGCTAACCGTCTTCTTTATGAACTGATGGCCCGTGGCTTAAGACCAATCAGAATATCAGTCGATAACTTCTATATTCCTAAAAACGAGATGAAAGAAGGCACTGACTTGGAGTCTTTGGATGCTATCGACATTCCTTTCTTCAATCAAGTGATGTCGGGATTGATTTCCGGTGAAGAAGTCGCCATGCCAAGCTATGATTTCAAGAATGGGATTCGTTCATTCAGCAAACCTATCAGCCTCAAAGGCAATGAACCGATAATCATCGAAGGTATCCACGCTTTGAATAGCAAACTGACTACAACTATTCCTGAACAGCAGAAGTTCAAGATCTATATCGCCCCTCAGCCGCAGGTCAATATCGACAATCACACCCCTCTTTCAATGACTGACATGAGACTTTTAAGACGTATTGTCCGTGATTCGAGAACCCGCGGTTCTGACGCCAGTGAGACAATCAGCATGTGGCCGAATGTCAGAAGCGGCGAATTCAACTACATCTATCCTACTCAGGAGAACGCTGACTTCGTCTTTGATTCTTTCTTCCCCTATGAGCCATGCGCTTTGAGAAACTATGTCCTGCCTTTACTGGATAAAGTATCTTCAAATGACAAGGGCTATATGACTGCGATGAGACTTAAGACGATGGTGAAGTACTTCCTTCCTATTGCCACGGCTGATATTCCCTGCAATTCTCTGATGAGAGAATTTGTCGGTGGATCAAGCTTCAAAGACGCCCGATAATTAGCTGACTGTCAGATAAACAAACATAAAAAAAGACCGCTTTGCTGAGAAGCGGTCCTTTTTAGTTTGCTTAGCCGACTATATCTTAAGACAAGTGACTAAGAGCCGAGAAACTAGTCCTCGAAATGGATGTTGTTGGCTCTGAGACCCTTATCGGTAGCAGCTTCATCGAATGAAACTTTCTGACCGACTTCGGCAGTCTTGAATCCATCCATCATAAGCTGAGAATAATGGAAGAAATAATCCTTGCCATCTTCTCCAGTGATGAATCCATAGCCCTTTTCCTTATCGAACTTTTTGACAGTACCCTTCATTGTCTAAACCCTTTCTTTCGCACTCACAAAGTAAATGCGACTACAAATATAACACAAAACCCCCTGCATATGTAAAGAAGAAAAAAAGAATATAATGTAAGCGGTTATACGTGCCCGTGCAAGAAAGCATCTTTCGGAGATAGTCTTTTTAGTGAAAACCTCAGTATTATTCCCAATATTCCGGTAATTATTACACTGACTGACAGGCTCAAAAGATAGGGCGTGAGCCCACTTTTATACACATTGAGCATATCTGTCAAAGTCTTTGCCATTATCTGTTCGGCTAGGAGAGTCAATATGAGGGAAAGAAGGAATCCTAAGAGTCCGATGAATTCCATAAAAGAAAAGAAGAAAAATGAAATTTCTTTTTTTCTATATCCCAGTGTTAAAAGAATTGCTAGCTTTTTCCGGTCTTTTTTAAGTATCAGAAACATAGCCAAAGACAATAATGCCATTGAGCTTATCAGACAAAGCAGAGCAAAAAAGAGAAACATAGCCGAGAGGTTATTTAAGGTTATTTTGATTTCCCTGACCATATTGACCATAGGAAAAGAAGGTATCATATCTGTTTTTTCTTTTACCAAAGACAAATAATTGTCAGGAGTGTCTTTGCTGAAGTCGGCTTTGATGACAGCTTCATCAATTCGGCATTCGTCAAGAGACAATTCCAGATGACTGAAACAATAGGCTAAGGGAAAAAGAGAATTCTGGTAGATGGCCATTCTCTCTTCTTCATAGATTCCTGTTATCGAAAGAGAGCCTTCCTGAAACAGATTAAGATAAGAATCATCTTTCAAGACTGATTTTTCCAGTGTCAGACAGTGGAGAGTCTGGTCTAAGCTGTTTTCAGCCTGTGAGAAGAGATATTCGGCCAGCCTTGAGGATATAGCCACTTCTTTGTAGTTGAGGGGATTCCTTCCGTATTTGGCTTTTCTTTTTTCATCTAAAGAGATGAATGACAGTCCTTCCTGACTGGCAGCCGATAGCAAGTCGGCTTTGATGACTCCCTCAGGAGCTGCTATCAGTGAGCCTTGGAATTCTCCTAAGTTGACATCAGCCTGATAGAATTCGTCTTGAATGGAATTCAGTTTTTCCTTATGGCGGCTGAAGAAGAACGGCTTTCTGAATCCGCTGATATATCCGTTTGCCGTATAGGTATAGACCGGGGAAGAATAGGATATGTCAGAGAATCGGTTTGTGTTTTCTCTGACAAAACTCTCTACTTCATTTATCGATATCTTAGGCAGATAGTCTTTATAGAGGATAATCCTATTGTGTGTCAGGTATTCTTTTCTCTGATAGTATTTGCCACGGTTATTGACCTTCGGACAGTAATAGTCGAAGTTACTGTCCTGAAGGAATGCCGGCAGAAATTCTTCAGTCATCGAAGGAAAAAGACGGAGACCGTAAGTCTTGATCAGGGTCCAGGGTTTCTTGCTTTCTAATCCTTCTTCCTCAGGTCTCTCTTCAAAATGCATGCATTCACTGACGAATTTCTGATTGAAGAAAGGATTGTCGTTGATGATGATGCAGTTTTCATTGAAGGTGACAGCCAAGATGGCAAAAGAATGATCGAGGTTATATGACCAGTCGTTTTTCGAAGCCTTCAGTCTCAGATAGACGTTGTTTCTTAAAAGAAAACTGTTTATGTCTCTTAGGCTTTCATCAATAGAGACGGCTTTTTTGTCAAAGAGAAGAAAAGACAATCCGTTTATCATCTCTTCGTTTAATCCTAGGATTATCTCTTCTTCGCTTAAATCAGGATAAAGGGAGCTTTCTATATTGCTTTCGGCATAGTTTTGACATTCGAGAAAGGAGTCAAGTGACAGCTGACTGGCATTGACGCTTCGGTTTTGATAGCAGAAAGATAGAGACTCCTGTTCTTTGAAGATATCATCCAGTGATGACAGATAAAAAGAAGAGACATCGCTGACGATATCAGGGTGATCTCTTTTAAAGAGAAGAAGAGTCTGATAATCAGCACTTTCATATCGGGTTGAACTGAAGCTGTCTTCTTCAGGCTTGAGTACCAAAGAGTTATCTTCCATATAGGAAGAAAGGGAAGAAAGAAGCGAAGAGCTGACGCCTTTAGAAAGGAGAGACGAGAAAGAAATCGAAAAGAGAGAAATCGCCAGAGTGAAGATAGCCAGAAGAAGGAATCTTCGTTTGGAAATGAAAGAGTAGATGATTTCCTTAAAGAGGCTTCGTCCTTTGAATCTGACCCTTTTATATGAAGGCTTGATTATAATATTTTCTTTAATATCGATTGTTCTTTTACTTTCCAACTTACCGTCACATAGAGATAGTATATTGACGTTTTCTGGTATTTCATCCGTTTCATGAGTGATGATGATAACTAGTCTGTTTCTGCTTTCTCTGATTAAAAGACTTTGGATTTCTTTTCGCAAAGAGAGATTTAAAGAGCTGAAAGGCTCATCACAGAGAAGGATGGGATTATCAAGAAGAAGAGCTCTGGCCAAAGATATTCTTTTCTTTTCTCCTCCTGAAAGAGAAGAGAAGAGACTCTTCTCCTTGTCCTTTAAACCGACTTCAGAAAGCCTTTTTCTTATCCTGCCTATCTTTTCTTCTTCACTTAAGTCAGTGATGTACATGCCTTTCATGAGGTTAGACCGGACAGTTTCCCTTTCATCGGCTTTGAAGTCCTGAAAGGCGAAAGAGACAGAATGAAACAGGTAATCGGCTTTTTCTGTTTCATTCATCAGTTTAAGTTCTTGTCCGTTTACTTTGATACTGCCTTCATAGGAGTAATCCATACCTCCTAACAGGGTCAGGAAAGTCGTCTTTCCGGACCCGGATTTGCCTAAAAGATAGTAGATACCAGTGTTTTTGAAGTCGATGGAAAGCGAGTCCAGCACCTTTTCTCTTCTTCCCTCAAAAGTTTTAGTGAGATTTCTGACTTGAATCATTCTTCCGCCTCCAGTTCTTTTTTGATGTCCTTGTCCTTGATCTTCATTAAAGGAAAGAAAGCGGAAGGAATGGAGATGACGATTGACAGAAGAAGAACTAGAAGAAGAATTTTCAGGTTATTTCCGTTAAAAAGAGACGGATAGTTGTTCAGCACCAATATCCTGTTGAAGATATTGGTGCTTGTGAAAGACAGAGCCAGGATGAAAAGGAAAGTGATAAGGATAAAGATCATTGAAGTGGATACGGCCAGAATGTTTCGGCTTTTCTTTTTCTCGTCATAGGTTCTCAGCAACGAAAAGAGACGGAGATTCTCTTCATAGAGAGAATAGACTGATAAAAACTCCAACATGAAAGAGGAAATCAAAGTGAGTGACAGGAATAAGAGGAGAACCTGAATCAGAGAATCGGCAATGCTCTGAGTCGATTCTTTCAAATCCAGTACTTTAGAAGACACCTTTACTTTTTCTCCGTATTCATGCAGAGTTTTTTCTTTCAGAAGATAGGGATCATTGACGAAAGCCAGGGTTTTTCTTGAACAAAAATCCTCTCCTTGATATTTCGGATTGGAAATAAGGTCATAGACCGATAATTCCTCATCTAATTCGCTCGAGATGTTGACTAGGTGTTTGGTTTTCAGTAGGTCGGACATCTTTCTATAATCGTAATAGACAGTAGCCTGGTTGAAGGTGTTCTTTTCCTTGCTTATTCCTTTGATTGTGAAAGTGAGATCCATATGGATGATGTCGCTTTCCTGAAGGCTTGAGGCTTTCATGATAAAGGAATGAGAGACTGTTATCTTCTTTCCTATTGCCTTTTCAGGATTTAAAGAGCATTCTTCCAAAAAAGAAGCATTGATGACAACACCTAGAGAAGAAATGCCTTCCCCTTTAGATATCTTGTTTCTGTCTTCCTTGATTACCGGAGAGAATAAGACATCTATTTCTCGGTTGTTTATATCTACTTTGCCATTATCGGGAAGAAAGTAATTCAAGGAAGGATAAGTCTCATTGACTCCTAGAGAACTGAGAACGTTAGTGGAAGGGACATCATATTTTTCCAAGGTGACATGTCCGATAGTCGCAATGCTTTTCTTGACGCTTATCTCGACTACCTGACTTTCATAACAGGTATTCAATAAAGAAGTGAGAAAGTCAGGTATTCCGGTTTTGACGGCTATGCCTAGGAAAAGGACTACCAAGGAAAAAGCGGTGAAAAAAGAAGTGAGTATCACTCGCCACTTTCTTCTTTTGATGAACTTGGAATTGATATAGAGAGCGTCTCTGAGGCTGAGATGTCCTTTTTCTTTTACTTCTTTTTTAAAAAGACTGTGACAGGGTATTGTTTCCTTCCTGCTTTTAAGCTTCAAAGTACAGTCTTTGAACTCATATAGGTAATCAGCTAATTCAAAGGCGTTTTTTTCATCGTGCGTAACTAAGATCAGAAGTCTCTCTTTTGAGAGATCTTTGATTATCTTATAGATATTGGCTGAATTCTTCTCATCTAATTGTCCAGTCGGTTCATCTAAAAGAAGAAATTCGCTGTCTAGGACTAAAGCTCTGGCTAGAGAGACACGCATGCTCTCTCCGCCAGATAGTGTGCTGACGTTCTGGTTTTCTTTTCCTTCCAAACCCACTTCTTTCAAAACAGACAGACATTTCTCCTCGTCGTATTTTCCTAAAGCCCTCAAGGGAAGAGCGATATTGTCGATGACTGAAAGATAGTCAAGAAGCAGAGGTGATTGATAGACAATACCGGGCTTTGAGGAAAAAGAGCTTTGAATGGTTCCCTTCGTTGGAACCAGTGTTTTTGCTAAAAGAGATAAAAGAGTCGTCTTTCCTGAACCTGACTTGCCTAAGATTATGCAAAGCCCAGTGTCAGGAAAAGAAACCGAAAGAGAAGAGATGATTTCTTTTTCTCCGTAAGAAAAAGACACATCTTTGAAATTGATACCGTTTATTTTAAAAAGCCTCCACTGATTATTAGGTCAGTGGAGGTATTTTCTCTAATGTTTTGACGTTAAGAGGATTGCATTATATAGAAGGCAGAGAGAAGTCAGGACTCCGGTTCCCCCGGGAACTGGAGTATAGGCCTTGATTTCATTCTCTTCGGGAACGAATCCCAAGTCTCCGCCGTCAGCGCTATAACCGCAGTCGATGACGATACTGTTTTTGTTGAGACTCTCTCTTTTTATGACGCCCTGGTGTCCGCTGGCTAAGACGATCAAGTCAGCCAGGCTGGCTTCTTCGTTGAGCTTTGAAGACGGGACTTTTGAATGACCTATTTCGACCAAGGCATTCTTGCTTATGAAGTAACGGGAAATAGGCAGACCAACTGACAGGCTTCTTCCGATGATCAGTACTTTTCTGCCGGTCACATCGATATTGTAGCCTTCGATTATGGTCTTGACGCTTCTTGCTATAGCCGGAAGATAATCCAGATCTCCTTCTAAGAGATGAGCCCTATTGATAGGAGTCACCATATCAGGGTCAAATAGGGGATTGAGAAGATTGATGTATTCTTCTTCATAGTCGACTCCCAAAGGTTTTCCGATGACCGTATATAATCCTTTTGATTCTTCCATGAAGATCTTCATGTTTTCCTCTTTGGATTTATTCTTGTCGATATAGCCTTCTTTATAAGGAACAGAAAGACGATCCAGCATCTTCTTGACTCCGCGAAGATAGCTCTGAGCCGGAAGATTCTGGCTGTCGGAATAAATATAGAATGACAGATTTTTACCCAGTAAGAGAGAATTGAGCTTTTCTTCTAAACCAGGCTTAAGGTCTCTCCCACTCAGTATCATAATTTCATCTTCTTGCTTGCCGGGACTTTGGGAAGACCGGGCATCGTAACAATGGAACCAGTCAGAGGGACGATGAAATGAGCGCCAGTGAATAGACGCAGGCCCTTGACGTGAATTGTATGCTTAGGGACATTGAGAAGATGAGGATCATCGCTTAAGGAGTTTGGAGTCTTAGATATACAGACTGAGAAGGAGCTCAATCCTTCTTTTTCATATTCGTCGATTTTTGCATTGACTTCATCACTGTATTCGACACAGCTGGCGCCGTATATCTTTGTGCAGATGGTTTCGATTTTCTCTTTGATGGACATTTTAGAATCAACCAAAGGACGATAGTCTTCGCCGTTGTTGTTGTCAGCCATCTCTTTGGCTTTGGAAGCTAATTCCAAAGCGCCTTTAGGTCCATCGATATAGGAAGTATTCAAGGCATAGGAGATAGAAATAGAATCGAGGTAGTCTTCCACTACCTTGATTTCTTCATCAGAATCGTCTTTGAAGCGGTTGATTGAGGCTAAGACCGGCACATGATAGAGGCTGACATTGCTGAGGTGTTTTCCTAAATTTGCCAAACCGATTCTGACAGCGTCAGGATCAGAATTATGAAGGTCTTCGAATTTTACTCCGCCGTGAAGCTTTAAGGCTCTGATGGTGGCAACCATGACGATGAGATTAGGTTTGAAGTCGCCTAGAGGACAGGCGATATCCAAGAATTTCTCCATTCCCAAATCAGAACCGAAGCCTGCCTCAGTTACTACATAGTCGGCTAATTTCAAAGAGAGGTCAGATGCTATAAGAGAGTTGCAGCCATGCGCGATGTTGGCAAAAGGACCGCCGTGGACAATAGCAGGAGTGTGATATTTGGTCTGAACCAGGTTAGGAAGAAGAGCATCTTTCATCAGCTTATGGATAGCCGCTCGGCATTCAAGTGCTTTGACTTTTATCGCCTTCCCGTCAAGATCGTAGGCGACTGTCATTTCCTCAACCCGGTTGAGGAAATCATCTTCGTCTTTGGAAAGACAGAAGATAGCCATAATCTCACTGGCGGCTGTTATGACAAAGGAAGAACGGTGTTTAGGACCGGTCTTAGCCTGTAAACAGGTCTCAATCTCACGTAAAGAGCGGTCATTCATATCCATGGCTCTGGGGAAGATCACTCTTTCAGGATCTACTCTCAAGTCGGAATTCTGGAACAGCTCATTGTCGATAAGAGCCGCGATCAGATTGTTGGAACTTGTCAGAGCGTGGATATCACCGGTGAAATGAAGATTGATGTCATCTTCGGGATGAAGTGTTTCCTCGCCGCCTCCGCATCCTCCGCCTTTGACTCCGAATACCGGTCCTAAGGAGGGTTCACGAAGACAGACTAAAGCTTTCTCGCCTTTTAAGGCAAGACCATCGGCTAAACCGATAGCCGTTGTGGTTTTTCCTTCTCCGGCTTTAGTCGGAGTGATGGCAGTACAGAGAATCAGTTTTGCCTTGCGCTTGAGGTCTTTTGCAAAACCCTGAGTCTCAATCTTGGCTTTGTCTCTTCCGTAATAGACTAAGTCATCTTCGGGAATACCTAATTTTTCAGCAATCTTCTTGATGTCATAATCACTGTCTTTCATTATTAATTCCTCTCTTTCAGTATTTTCAGCAACAGACTGATGATAGCTAGTCCGCCGGCTTGGGGAACGGTGGCAATCGACCCGATAGTCTTATCGTTGGCTCTCACTTTGCTCTTGTTCTTCTCCTTGCCGTCTGAGGCATAGATGCAGTCGATGTCCTGATAAGGCAATTGGTCTTTGATCAGTTCATCCTTGAAGCTTTTGGCCAGAGGATCACAGGCGTCTTTGAGTTTCCCGTATTTGACTTTGGTAGAATCACAGTGATAGCCAAGACCCATCGAAGAAATGAAGATGGAGTTGTCTTGGATGCTCTTTTGATAGAGACTTGTTTTTCCTTTGACAAAGTCGATACAGTCGATGATTATCGAATACTTTTCTTTTGGCAAGGAATCTATATCTTCTATTTTACTATTATCGGTGACGACTTTAATCAAAGGATTTATTTCTTTCATTCTTTTTTCGGCTACTTCGGTCTTAGATTTGGAAATATCTCCGTAAACATATAATGCCTGACGATTTAAGTTTGTGGGATCTACCTTGTCAAAATCGATTAATGTAAAAGAAGTGAAACCCAGACGCACCAAATCGATCAGAGCCAATCCCCCTACTCCGCCTAAGCCACAGAATAAAACGGAAGAGGATTCAATCTTATTCATCACTTCATCGGAAAGGACAAGTCTGGTTCTTTTCTTGAGCAGGATGTTGTTGGAAATCAAATCAAAGACTTCATCAGCTGTTCCTTCGATTTCATCCTTGAACTGATTGCGAATGAAGGTTCTCTGCTTTTTAGCTAACTGATGAGTGTGGATCTTGACTAAAGAGGACATTTCCTCCTGACTCTTATTGTCTTTAAGACCGGCGATGATCTCCTGGTAGCCAATCGAGATAAAAGAACGTGGATTATCAGGATATTTGATAAGAAGTTTCTTTACTTCTTCGACTAATCCTTCTTTAAACATCTTATCAACTCGTTCATCTATTTTTTTATTACCCAGATCTTTGTCGACAGTCAGCTTGAAGAAGGTGACCGGATATAGAGGTTTGTCGTCATTCTTTTCCAGCACTTCTTCTCTGGAGATGCCTTTATCGATAAGACGCAGGGCTCTGATGACTCGACGGGGATTCCTGTTATCGATTTCCTGATAGGTTTTGGGATCTTTTTTTAATAGCAGATCCTGCATTTCAGATAATGGCATGTTTTCATAGTCATCAACTTTTTCTTCGTCTTTTTCAAATACATAGTTATAGAGAAGGGCTTTGATGTATAGAAGAGTGCCGCCCACCACTATCACATCCCGTCCTTCTTTCACATACTTGTCGAGAAGAGGACGGCACTCTTTCTGAAAGGTGAAGACAGATACTTCCTCATCAGGTTCGAATTCATCATAAAAACTGTATTCGATATCAGCAACATCACTTCTTGTCGGCAAGTCAGTTCCGATTGACATCATCTTATAGCACTGATAGGCGTCAGCGGAAATGACGGGCATCTTATAAAGCTTAGCTAATTTCAGAGCTAAGGAAGTCTTGCCGCTGGCAGTCTGTCCTAGGATGACATAAATCAAAAGCCGGACCTCCTGAATATCTTTTCGATATCATCTCGTGAGATCTTGATCAAAGTAGGTCGTCCATGAGGGCAGTTAGCTGGATTCTTGCATTTAGCCAAGTCATTGAGAAGACCCTGTATCTCTAAAAGAGACATCTGATGATTGGCCTTGATTGATTTTTTGCAGGCGATGTTTGCGATAGTAAGCTTCAACAAAGACTGAGGGTCAAAGCTTTCGTTGTTCAGGCAGCTGTGAATCGAGTCTTGAAGAACCACACCATCATCTTCCGAGGCTAAAAAAGAAGGTATTTCCGATACTTTGATGGTCTTGTCTCCGAAAGGCTCTGTCACGATTCCGACACTAAGCAGAAGAGCTTTATGTTCTTCATCATAGTTTTGAAGTTCCTTGAAGGAGAGATCGACAGTGAGGGGGAAGAGAGGAACTACTCTTGATCTTATCGAACTGAAAAGAGCTTCTGTCTTTTCATAATTGATTCTTTCGGCGGCAGCGTGTTGATCGATGAGATAGAAACAGTCGTTGCTGTCACAGACGATATAGGTATGTAGTATCTGACCAAGAGGATGCATCTCAGGCAGTTTGTTTGAGATGTTCTCCTCTTTGAAGATGTCTTTATACATATCCGTCTTTTCATACGGATAGGAACTGACAGTTTCTTCTTTCTTCTCTTCCTGGACGGTTTGACTTTCATAGGTCGGTTCAACTGGGAGAACGTCCTGGAAGAAGTGAGGAGTGTCATTCGGGCAGAGAGGCTTTTCATCTATATAAGAAACAGATTTTTTCTTTTCTTCTTCCTTAAGATCATCGATATCAAAAGCTGAGTCATCGATCTTCAGGTCTTTTTCGACTTTGCTGTCTTGACTGGCTTCATAGATAGGACGCTGATTCTTAAGTGTTGAGATGATAGTGTCTCTGATATCACGGGCCATATCATCCTCTAAGGATATACGAACTTCCTTCTTGGTTGGATGAACGTTGACATCAACTAAAGAGGGGTCGATATCAAGACAGATAAGAGCAAAAGGATAGCGAAGCGGAGGAAGATAATCTCTATAAGCATCTTCAATGGCTTTATTTATTTTGTAATCGTAGATACAGCGATTATTGAGGAAAGTCAAAAGATTATACCTTTTAGAATAGCTGACTTCTGGTTTAGAGATAAAACCTTTGAATGAGAAAGCTACGCCTTCGTTTTTAAGAGGATAGAGTGATTTGGCTATATCGTTGCCATAGACTTTCTGAATAGTCTCCAAAAGGTCTCCTCTTCCTGAAGTTTTGAATATTTCCTTGCCGTCAATAGCTAAGGAAAAGGAGATGTTGGGAAAACCTAAGGCCAGATGCTCGACAGTCTCAATGATGTTATAGGTTTCAACCTTTTCTGATTTGAGGTATTTTAGACGGGCCGGGGTATTGAAGAAG
>DHDT01000009.1:37202-37446 GCA_002399505.1 Caryophanales bacterium UBA4869
GGCCGGGGTATTGAAGAAGAGATTGTTGACTTCAAATATCGTTCCTTTTCTTGAGGGGGCATCAATAACTATCAGATCCTGATTAGGAGTTGACTCAACTCTGGTTCCTACTCCTTCGCCAGTTGATGTTGTCAGTACTATCTTGGAGACAGAGGCGATGGAAGGTAAAGCTTCCCCTCTGAATCCCAGAGTGTGAATACGGCTGAGGTCAAATTCGGTTTTTATCTTGCTGGAGGCGTGGCAG
>DHDT01000009.1:37559-40448 GCA_002399505.1 Caryophanales bacterium UBA4869
AGCAGTTTTTGGCATCTTCTTTATCCATGCCGGAACCGTCATCTTTGACTAGGATCGTTCCTTTTCCGGCCTCAGTTACTCCAACGTAAATATTGTGGCTTTCGGCATCGATGGAGTTTTCAACTAACTCCTTGATGACTGAGCTTGGTCTCTCGATTACTTCTCCGGCTGCTATCAGGTTAGCAAGCTCGGAATTCATCAGATGGATCTTAGACATTCTATTTCACCTTTTTCTTTAACTCAACCAGGTAATTTAAAGCCTCCAAAGGAGACAAAGTCAGGGGATCAAGTTTCTTGATCTCATCTCTGATTTCGTCTTTCTTCGGTTCGACAGCGGTTATTACCTTGACTTGCTGACTCTGGATCTTTGAGTTCTGTTCGAGGGATGAAAGAAGTTCGCTGGCTCTATAGACAATTTCTTCGGGAAGACCGGCCAAACGGGCGACATTGACGCCGTAGCTCTTGTCCATGCTTCCTTCTTTCATCTTGTAAAGGAAAGTGACCTTGCCGTCGTCTTCTTTGACTTCACAGTGGATATTTTTGACATAGGCTATTTTTTCCGATAGTTTGGTTATTTCGTGATAGTGGGTAGAAAAGAAGGTCTTAGAGTGGACATTCTTGACGATGTATTCGATGATGGACTGAGCAATAGCCATACCATCATAGGTAGCTGTTCCTCTTCCTATCTCATCAAATAGGAACAGAGAGTCAGAAGTTGCTTCCTGCAAAGCCTCAGCTACTTCAGCCATTTCTGTCATGAAAGTTGATTGTCCCTTAATCAGGTTGTCACTGGCACCTATTCTTGTAAAGAGAGAGTCGAAGATCGGAATTGAGCAGCTCTCTGCCGGAACAAAGGAACCGATCTGAGCCATGATAACCAGAAGACCAAATTCCTTCATATAGGTGGATTTTCCACCCATATTGGGTCCGGTGATAATTAAGACATCAGTATCTTTGTCCATTTTGTAATCATTGGCGACAAATAGGGTTTCCGGAGCAGCTTTTTCAATGATTGGATGGCGGGCATTGATGACATTGATTTCCCTGTTTCCGTTAAAGGAGGGACGGATGTAGTTGTTTTCGCTGGCAACGAATGCCAAATCAAGATAGTAATCCAGTTCGGCGATAGCATCGCTAGTCCGTTGAATCTTTTCAGTGAAAAGAGAGACTTTGTTTCTCAGTTCTTTGAAAAGAGAATATTCCATCGACATTCTTTCGTCTTTGGCACGGAGAATCTTATCTTCCTTTTCCTTGAGTTCGGCGGTGATATATCTTTCACCGGTTTTGATGGTCTGCTTTCTGATATATCCAAATTCAGGTTTGACCTGACTTACCTGTCCGGCACTTACTTCGATGAAGTATCCAAAAACGGTATTGAAACCTACTCTCAAGGTCTTGATTCCGGTCTTTTCTTTTTCACGTATCTCCAATTCATTGATCCAGGTCTTGGCATCGCTTGAAAGATCAATCAATTCGTCTAAGGCCTGATTATAGCCTTTTTTGAATATTTCGCCCTCCGTGACAGTCAAAGGGCAGTCTTCTCTGATGGCAGACTTTAAAAGACCGACTAAGTCTTCATAATCTCCCAATCTGTTTTCGATATTTTTTATCTCACTGATATCGGAGATGGAATCAAGGTCTTTTCTTACTTTGGGGAGAATCTCCAGAGATCTCTCAAGCTGCAGAAGATCGTGTCCGTTGCAGTTAGCATATCCCATACGGGCGATAAGACGTTCCATATCAAAGACATCGGAGAGATCCTGACGGAGATTCTCTCTTTCAAGATAATGATTTACGAAGCCTTCAGTCAGATTCTGTCTTCTTCTGATTTCGTTTTCGTCGGCGCTTGGATTGACGATCTGACTCTTGAGGTATCTTGAGCCCATCGGTGTCTTGGTCTGATTCAAAAGCCAATAAAGAGTACCGAAAGTCTTGCCGTCTAAGCTCTTGAGCAATTCCATGTTTGCCTGGGCTGAATAGTCGATTTTCATCGTCTTCAGGCCCATCATGTTTTTGACTGGTTTGAAATAGGTCAGGTCTCTTCTTTCCATATTCTTCAGATAATTGTATAGGCGTGCCGAAACTGATACCTGACGGTCATCCTTGAGATTGGTAAATAAGTTCTCAGTCTCCAAAGAAGAAGAGTCATCGTTATAGTAGGAGACGATGGTTCGGGAGTTATTCTTGATGTAGAGAATCAAGTTGGCATCTAAAGAAGTAGGGACAACCAATTCCTTGATGTCAAGGGACATGATCTCCTCTAAGATTCTTTCTTTGCTGCCTTCAAGGTTTAGACACTTCATCTCTCCGGTTGACAAGTCGCTGTATGCGAGGATGGCGGAGGTAGTGAAAAGACCTAAGGCGCCGATATAGTTGTTGTCCGTAGATGACAGATCCAGATTGGCACCGGGGGTGATAATCTGGATGACATCTCTTTTGACAAGCTTCTTGGTAAGCTTTGGATCTTCCACCTGTTCGCAGATAGCTACTTTATATCCTCGGTCAATCAGCTTCTGGGCATAACCTAAATAGGCCCGGTGAGGAATACCGCACATCGGTATGAACTGACCATTGCCGCAGGCTTTCTTGGTTAAGAAGAGCTGAAGTTCTTTGGAACAGGTCTTGGCATCATCTAAAAACATCTCATAAAAGTCGCCGATTCTGAAAAAAATCAGAACATCTCCGTATTGTTTTTTGAAAGTCAGATATTGCTCCACCATGGGAGTAAATGACTGTTCTTCGTTTTTCTTTTTTTTAGTTTCTTGCATAGAAAATACCTGATTAAGATTATAACATTTGGGATTTGATTTAAGAGAGATTATAGGAATAAAAAATGAGAAGGATAAACCAAAGTGTTGCTGTCTGGCTTATAAGTAGTATAATCTTCCC
>DHDT01000036.1:0-1161 GCA_002399505.1 Caryophanales bacterium UBA4869
TTTTTGATTTAGATGGCACTTTAGTCGATACTGCTCTCTATATCATCATGAACTATGTCCATCTGTTTGACAAATATCATAAGAAGATGCCTTCTCTTACTGATATGGTTTATTTTTCCGGTCCTCCTTTAGAAGACATACTTCCGAGATATTTTCCCGATGTTCCTTTTGATAAGCTAATCAGGGAATTCCGTGAATTTTCTCTTCGATATTCGAATCATTATTCAAGTCTATATGAAGGAGAGACCGATGTTCTCTCCTCTTTGAAGAAGGCTGGATACAAGTTGGCTGTCCTGACTTCTAAAAGCCGAGAAGCTACAATTGACAATCTGCAGGGATTTGATATCTATCAGTATTTTGATTATCTTCTCTGTGTCGATGACTGCCCGAAACCTAAGCCGGATCCTTTGGGAGTCAATATGATCCTTGATAAGCTGAAGATTGAAAGAGACAGGGCTTTAGTTATAGGAGACAGTGAATCTGACATAGTCACTGGAAAAAATGCCGGTATCAAAACCGGCCTTGTGACTTTTGGTCTTAAGCGTCTTCCTGAAATAAAAGCTGATATAGAGTATGCTGATTACGGTGCTATCAGAAAGGACTTATTATCATGATCGATGAAAAAGAAGTAGCCATAATCGGAATGGGACCAGGCGGTGTGTCAGCTGCTATTTATCTCTCCCGTTATGGAATGAAACCAGTCTGTTTTGAAAAAGACTTGATTGGCGGAAAGACCAATTATACGGAGAAGATCGCCAATTATGCCGGTTACCTGGATGAAAAAGGACCTCAGTTAGGTCTCAATTTTTCACAACAGTTAGATAGGTTTGCCATTAAGACTATCTATAAGGAAGTGAAGTCGGTGATGCCTAATCCTGACGGAACTTTTGATATTTCCTATGGAAAGGAAGTTCATACTTTCCGCTATGTGATCTTAGCTAACGGCTTAGGCGAGAAGACTTATGACGTGAAAGGCTCTGACAAATTCTCTAAGAGAGGCATCTCTCGCTGCGCTATCTGCGACGGCGCTTTCTATAAGGGAAAGAACGTCGCTGTCTTAGGAGGCGGGAACTCCGCCGTCGAAGAAGCTGCCTACTTGGCTTCTATCTGCCCTAATGTCTATCTTATTTCTCACAGCGTTCCTTTTAAGGCTGAACAGGC
>DHDT01000036.1:1465-14223 GCA_002399505.1 Caryophanales bacterium UBA4869
GTGTTAGACGAACATGGTTTTGTCGTCACGGATGAAAAGATGAAGAGCAAAGTCGATGGCTTATATGCGATCGGCGACTGCAGAAAGACACCTTTAAGACAGGTGGCGACTGCGGTAAGCGATGGAGCCATCGCCGCTAACAGCATCCATACCGATTATCTGAAAAACAGGAGATAAAGATGGCGACTAAAGAGATGGCGTTTGCTAAGAAGGTCAAGAATGAGATCTCTCTCAATAGTTACAGCAAAGAAGAAAAGAAATACGTTCTTTCCGGCTTTGCCCGTAACGGAGGCTCTTTTTCGATTGGAAGCAAACCCTCTCTCTCTTTGCATACTGAAATCGCCTGCGTGGCCAAGCTTTTGTATTCCTGTCTCAAGGAATGCTATAGTCTGGCCCCGACTATCCGATATGAGAACGTCAGTCGGTTCGGAAGAGGCTTAGTCTATGAAGTCTTTGTCGAAGACAAGAGACTTTACGATGTCATGGAAGATCTGGAGATCATGAAAGACGGCATTGAAAGAATACCTCCTTCCAAAGGTCTTCACAGAAAAAGCCTTAAATTCCTGGTAGTCGGCTCTTTTTTAGCCAATGGTTCTGTCAATAACCCCTCTTCCGGTAAGACCTCCTACTTTCTGGAGATGGCTTTCTCTGATAAGGCAGACGCTAATGCCGTCAGAAGAAAACTGAATTCCTTCAAGGAAGAGAAGACGATGCTGTTCAAATATATAAAGAGACGTGACAAGCACGTCCTTTATCTAAAAAAATCAGATCAGATTTCCGTCTTTCTTTCTTATATAGGTGCAGTTGAATCCATGCTGGATTTTGAAAACGCCCGAGTCTTGAAAGACGATATGAATATCAACAACCGTCTTTCCATCTGCGATTCGGCTAATTACGGAAAGACTTTATTGGTAGCAAAAAAAGACGTCGAAGACATAGAACTTGTTCTTTCCGTTACTCCTTTAGGTCTCTTCGATTCCAAAACTCAGCTGTTTATCGAAAAGAGACTGGAAATGAAGGACTCCAACTATCGTGAATTGGCTGAGACGATGACTGAAGAGGGCATTTCCATCACTAAATCAGGGGTTGTTCACCTGATGACATCTTTGCGGGAAAAAGCTGCTCAGATACGTGAGAGAAATAAGAAATGAGCATTTTGGGCACATATTTCTACTTTGAAATATGCTGAAAACAACGTAGATATAGAGCCTTAAGGGGCTCTTTTCTTTTGTTTTGCAAAAAGAGTCATGTTGGGAAAAATATCATTTATCAAGGAAAAACTAATAAAAAAGCTTATAAAACATATAGTTTTATGTAATAAAACTTGAAGACCGGATTATTTTCAATATGCAAAAATATCAATTTTTCTTAAATGAAAACCAAGCTGCTTGCTGCGCATCGTGCACGCAAATGCGCATACAAATACCTAAAATGATTATCATTAGTGCAAAATGATACTATGAAAGCCCTATTTTATTCAAAAATAGATAATAAACCTTTATTTTTTCTATTTTAATTGTATAATCTTTTTGTAACTAAGGAGGACATAATAAATGTCTATTAAAGTTGCGATCAATGGATTCGGTCGTATCGGTCGTCTTGCCTTCAGACGTGCTTATGAGATGAACAAGGAAGCTGGAGAGAATGTCTTCGAAATTGTTGCCATCAACGATCTCGTACCTGCTGAAACTCTTGCCTACTTACTTAAATATGACACTACTCATCGTACTTGGAATGCTGACAAGATTTCTTCTGAAGATAACAATATCGTCTTCGATGGTCACAAGATCCCTGTCTTAGGACAGAAAGATCCTCATGATCTTCATTGGGGCGAATATGGTGTCGATGTCGTCTTAGAGTGCACTGGCCGCTTAAAGAGCCATGAAGATGGCGATGTCCATATGGAGAATGGTGCCAAGGGTGTTATCATCTCTGCTCCTTCTTCCTCCAAGGATATTCCTACTTATGTCTATGGCGTCAACACTGATAAGCTCACCAAGGACCAGACCATCATCTCTGGTGCTTCCTGCACTACCAATTGCTTAGCTCCTATGATGAAGGTTCTCAATGATACCTTTGGTGTCACTGGCGGAACTATGACTACTGTTCACGCTTATACCAACGATCAGAGAATTCTTGATCTCGCTGGCTCCAACCTCCGTCGTGCCCGTGCCGGTGCCGCTAACATCGTTCCTACCACTACTGGTGCTGCCAAGGCTGTCGGCAAGGTCATTCCTGAACTCAATGGTGTCTTAAACGGAAATGCTATCCGTGTTCCTGTCACTGATGGTTCCATCTGCGATTGCACACTTCTCTTAAAGAAGCCTGCCACTGCCGAAGAGATCAACGCTGCCATGAAGAAGGCCGCTGAGGGTGAACTCAAGGGCATTCTTGCCTACAATGAAGATGAAATCGTTTCCTCCGATATTCTCGGAAGAACTGAAGGTTCCATCTTTGATGCCACTCTTACTATGATCATTCCTGCCGGTGATGTTAACTTTGTCAAGGTCGCTTCTTGGTATGATAATGAATATTCATTCACCTGCCAGATGATGAGACTTGCTAAGCTCTACGGCGAAGTCCTTAATAAGTAGTAATTAGCGATTTCGATGGCGGCAGGTCTTCCTGCCGCCATTTATCTAAACTGCTATAGGAGAATTTAAAAATGAAAAAATTAGTTTCTGACTTGGATGTCAGCGGCAAAAAGGTTTTAGTCAGAGTAGATTTCAACGTTCCTCATAAGAATGGTGTCATTTCCGATGACAATCGTATTTCAGCTGCTGTTCCCACAATTGCCGAATTAGTCAACAAGAATGCCAAAGTTATCCTCATGTCTCATTTAGGCAAAATCAAATGGGGCAAAGTCGATGATGAGGAAATCAACAAGGAATTGAAGGGCAATGACCTTTCAATCGCTGTCGAACCTTTTGAAAAGCATTTAGCTGAGAAAGTCGGTCACGCTGTCAAGGTAACTTTCTGCCCTGCCACCCGTGGCGAAGAGCTCAAGAATGCCGTCAATGCCTTACATGATGGCGAAGTTCTCTTAGTTCAGAACACCCGTTATGAAAAGGGTGAGACCAAGAACAATCCCGAACTCGCTGCTGAATGGGCTTCTCTCTGTGATGCCTTTGTCATGGATGCTTTCGGTTCTGCTCACAGAGCTCATGCCTCCACTGTCGGTGTTCCGACTATTTTGGCTCAGGAAGGAAAGCCTACTGCTGTCGGTTTCTTAGTCAAGAAGGAAATCGAAGGCTTAGGCCGCTGTGTCAACTGCCCGGAAGACGGAAAGCCTTATATCGCCATCTTAGGCGGTGCCAAGATTTCCGATAAGATCCAGGTCATTGATTCTTTAGTCAAAAAATGTGACAAGATCTTGATCGGCGGCGGTATGTCTTATACCTTCAAGTATGCCTTAGGCAAGACCATTGGCAATTCTCTCTGCGAGAAAGACCAGGTCGAATATGCCAGAAAGCTGATGCTTACTGGCAAAATCATTCTTCCTATCGATACCAAGATCGCTACTTCCTTTGATGATCCTCAGGATATCCACGTCATCAACACTGATGCCAATGATGTCAAGGAAGCCGGTATTCCTGATGGCTATGAAGGAATGGATATCGGACCTGAGACTGAAGAGCTCTTCACTAAGAACATCCTTCAGGCCAAGACCATTTTCTGGAATGGACCTATGGGTGTCTTTGAATTACCTGAATTTCAGGAGGGAACCAAGGCAGTCTGCAAGGCCTGCGCTGAAGCTACTAAGAAGGGTGCCTTCTCAGTAATCGGCGGCGGTGATTCTGCTTCTGCTGCCAAGGAATTCGGTTATGCCGATAAGTTCAGCCACGTTTCAACCGGTGGCGGAGCTTCTCTTGAACTCATCCAATTTGATGGTCATCTTCCGGGAATCGATGACATTGAAGATAAGTAAATCCCAGAAAGAGTATTGAATTATGGCACGTAAAAAATTCTTAATGGGCAACTGGAAGATGAATCACACTATCGCTGAGGCTAATGCCTTCTGCGATGCCGTGAAAGATTCCGGTCTTGTCAAAGAAGCCCGTAACAAAGGCGTTTTGTTAGGAATTGCTCCTAGCTATATCGCTTTACAGGCTGTCAGAAAACATGCTCATGGTTTAGTTGTCGCTTCTCAGGATGCACATTATATGAACCATGGCGCCTATACTTCATCTGTTTCCATTCCGATGCTTAAGGAAATCAACATCGATTGGTCCATCATCGGTCACAGTGAGAAGAGAACCTATGAAGGTGAGACTTCTCTGACCTGCAACCGCAAGATCAAGGCCTTAGTAGCTGAACGTTTCCACGTTGTCTATTGTGTCGGTGAAACCGCTAAGGAATATGATGAAGGCATTACCAAGGATGTTATCCGTGAACAGGTCTTAACCGGACTTATGGGTATCACCAAGGAAACCATTCCTTATATTGTCATTGCCTATGAACCTGTCTGGTCCATTGGAACTGGCAAAAATGCTTCTGTTGAAATCGCTGTAGATATCTGCGGATATATCCGTTCTATCATCGAAGAACTCTTTGGCAAAGTCGCCGCTCAGAAAGTTCTTGTCCTCTACGGCGGAAGTGTCAAGCCTGAAAACATTCACGAATACCTCAAGGCCAGTGATGTCGATGGCGCTTTAGTCGGCGGAGCTTCTCTCAAAGCTGATTCCTTCAAAGCTCTTTTAGAAAACATCTAAAACAGACAAGCCGCTTTTCCTTATCGGAAGAGCGGCTTTTTCAATGCCTATTTTTAAGCGGATATCTTGTATTTTCGTCGGTTTTGGTTATTCTATATATAATTGATAACTACCCAACAAAAAAAAGGAGCATCTAAGCATGAATGAGTTTACGCCAGAAGCCACCAAGCAGGAAAACGTTGGCAAAAATGAGAGAAAACACGCTGAGTTTTCAATGATGAGAGTTATGCTCTGGTTAGGAATCGGATTACTGATCACAGCTGTTGTATCTCTGACTTATCCTAATCTTCTGCTTTTTATCTTTAAAGATGATGTCGATGGTATGAATATCGCCTATGTGGCTACACTGGCAGTCAGTATCGTCATGATGCTGGTATCTATGCTTGTCGTTCATCTTAAGGCGTCGAAGAAGGATTCGGCCTTGAGTCCGATATTCTATCTTATTTATACAATCTCAGTCGGATTCCTTCTGTCATCGGTGTTCCTGACCATACTCGGTTCTGAACAAAGCGATGCTATCGGAACTATCTCAGTTGCCTTCTTTGTCACTGCCGGCTGTTTCATCGTGATGGGACTTATCGGTTTTCTCACTAAGAGAAGTCTCAATATTCTGATTCCTCTTATCATCACCTTGGTGATCGGAGCCGTTATCATCTCTTTAGTCAACTTCTTCATGCAGTCTTCAATCGTCTATTGGATCACTGACTTTGTTCTCTTCGGCGTCATTCTTGTCATCACCGCTGTCGATATCAACAACATCAAAAAGATCGCTGAGGCTGGTGTCTTCTACAGTTCTCTGAACATGTCTATCTACTGCGCTTTCTCTCTTTATGTCGATTTCATCAATATCTTCATCAGAGTTCTGATGTATGTGGCGATGTCTAAACGTAACAGCTAGAAAAACAATTGATAAGCGCAGCTAAAAAAGCTGCGCTTTTTCATTGCTATCAATATGGATATTAATATCTCGCAAAAATAAGAAAAATAATTATTCCATCGGCGTTTTAAAGGAATATAATCAGGGACTAGTGAGGAATTTATCATATATGAATAAAAGAAAAAACGTTTCGACAAAAATGAACCTGTCATTGCTGGTAATGATATCCGTTCTTCTGACAGGATGTGCTAAGGCTAATAACTCCTCTGTTTCGAGTTCTTCGGACTTCTCTTCATCTTTGTCTAGCTCTCTTCTTTCTAAATATACAGTGACTTGGAAGAACGATGACGGGTCAGTGTTAGAGACTGACTTGAATGTCGAAGAAGGAACTCTCCCTACCTATGACGGAGAAACTCCTATTAAGAACAAAACTGCTCAGTACAGTTATGTTTTCAAAGGCTGGGATAAGGCAGTTGTCAAAGTGACGGGTGATACGACTTATACTGCTACCTATACTTCTTCTGTCAACAGTTACAAAGTCACCTGGGAAAATTATGACGGCAGTGTCATCAAAAGCGAGATGGTCGAATACGGAACAACTCCAAGTTATTCCGGAGTCAGACCAGCTAAGGCCGCTGATTTTGATCATGTCTATGTCTTCGACGGCTGGAACGAGGATGTTGCTCCAGTCAAAGGAGAAGTCGTCTATAAAGCCAAATATCTGACCGAGGATAACAATCTTCTTTATCAGCTTTCTGATGATGGGGGCTATCATGTCAGTGCCGATAAAGACGATACAAAGCAGGATATTATTAAATCTCTTATTATTCCTGACACCTATGATGACGGAGTCAACGGAGTGAGAGATGTCACGGTCGTAGAGGACTTTATCATGGACGGAAGTGATTCCCTTACCTCTCTTTCAATCGGAGCCAACGTGGAAGAAATCTATGGATATACATTTCTGGGATGTTCTCTTCTGACTTCTGTCTCTGTCGGCAATAAGATCAGACGCATTAGTTCAATGGCTTTTTCAAACACGGGAATTCAAACCGCCTTTTCGAAAAGCGGGGAAGATATCGGCTATCTTACTTCAGAAGACGGATCGGTGAAATACGCTATGTTTGCCAAAGACGGCATCAAAAGCGTCAGTCTTGATGAAAAGACTATTGCTATCAAGAGTTCTCTCTTTGAAAACAATACTTCTCTTACTAAAGCGACCCTCAATGAAAACCTGGCCCTTATCGGTTCTTCTGTATTTAGGGGCTGTTCTTCTTTGTCTGAGTTGTCTGTAGGGAGCAAATTGTCATCTATCGATTATGCCGCTTTCGATTCTACGGCCTTGATCTCTGCTTTTGACTCATCGGCGGATGACTTGTTGTATTTATCACCTGAATCTGACCCGTCTGTCTCTTATCTGATCGCCTCTAAATCAAAGCTTGAAAAAGCGACTTTGAAAAAAGGAACCAGATTACTGGCAACCGGAGCTTTTTCCATGAATGACAGTCTGACTTCTGTCACTTTAAATGATGATCTTTCATTTTTAGGATATTCTTCTTTTGAGGAGTGCAGTAAACTGGCTTCAATAGTCATTCCTGACAGCGTTACGGAAATAAGAGATTACTGTTTTCAAAACTGCGGTCTTTTGTCTTCGGTTACCCTTCCTAAAAACCTTGACAGAATCAGCGATAGTACTTTTGCAAAATGCAAGAGTCTTAAATCTATTGAGCTTCCGTCTTCTTTGAAAGTGATTGGAGACTCCGCTTTTTCTGAGGCGGGATTGACTGCTGTTTCTATTCCTAGCTCCATTGAGAACATCGAGTATAATGCGTTTCTAAAATGCCAGGATCTTGTAGAAATCAAGATGATTGGCGACAATGACAAGTATCAGGTTACTGGAAACTGCGTCATTAAAAAAGAAAATCACACAATGGTTTTAGGCTGTAAGGCTTCCGTTATTCCAAGTGATGGCAGTGTAAAGGCTCTTGGCAAGTATGTTTTTAGCGGTCTGACGGGCTTTACTTCTGTCTCTGTTCCTTCATCTGTTACTGAGATTGGGGAAAACTGCTTCATGAATTGCATCAATCTCACTCAAGTCACCTTAAATGAAGGACTTAAGAAAATCGACGATTTCGCTTTTGAAATATGTTCCAAGCTCTCTTCGCTTGTTCTTCCTTCAAGTCTTACCTCAATTGGAAGACAGGCATTTGAAAGATGCAATGCCCTGTCTTCAATTGTCATTCCTTCTTCTGTCACGGCAATTGGTCCTTCTATAACCTGGGCCCATCCTTTAGGCTATACTGATATCTTCTGTGAAGCGACTGCAAAGCCTGATACTTGGAATAAGGACTGGGATCAGAATGCCAAGGCTGTTTATTGGTATAGTGAAACAAGTAACACTGATGGCAAACATTGGAGATATGTAGACGGTGTTCCGACAGTCTGGGCTGCCTGATATCAAAAAAGCTGTTTTCTTTAAAAAAGCATAGTCGATAGAGATTTTTAACCGTTGTTTTATCTTGAGAGGATCAAGAGTTTTTCAACGAACATTCAGATGAATATCGGATATGTATATTCAAATAGTTTTAGGATGCTTATCTTTTTTAAAGAAAATAGACACTTGTACATCTTGAAAATGAGAAAAACAAATATATAATACAATTGTCTATTAAATATAGGAGGCTCAAAATGGAGTATTACGTCTATGAAGAACCGGAAAAGAAAGCAACTAAGATAGTCAAAGATAACGGAGTCCGTTTCTCGATGGGAAAGGTCTTGCTCTGGCTTTCGTTAGGTTTGGTTCTGACTGGTGTTGTCGCTTTGTCGATGCCTGATTTCTTATTGCTCTGCTGTGGAAACAACGCTTCTGCTTTATCGACTTCTTATACAGTCTCTTTGAGTATCGCTGTTGTAGTGATGGTATTCTCCTCTTTGCTTATGTGGATTCCAAGTTTCAAGAAGGATTCTCCCTGGACAATAGTTTCCTATGTTCTGTTTACTATTGCCATGGGTGTGGTTCTTTCCACTTCTTTCTTATGGGTTTTAGGTATTGATGACAAGGATGCCATAGCAAGCATATCCATTTCTTTTTTCATTACAGCTGCCTGCTATCTGATTTTAGGAGTGATCGGGACTGTCTCCAAAAAGAACTTCAATGTCATTACTCCCGTGATCTTTGCCTTGTTCTGGGGAGTTCTGATTCTTTCTCTTATTTCTTTCTTCCTGCCTTTAGAACCGATATATATCATCACTGATGTCATTTCCTTTGCTGTCATTCTTTTAGTTACCGCCGTCGATTTCAACAACGTAAAAAGACTGGCCTCCTGTTATCCGTTCCACAATTCCACTTCTCTGGCTATCTATTGTGCCTATAATCTCTACCTGGATTTCATCTATATTTTTGTCAGAGTTCTCTTTTATACAGTCTTTTTTAGAAATCGTAACCGCTAGTCAGCGAGTAGACAAAAAACAATCAGATTCCTTATTCCTTATATATGTAGTATTATTCTCAAATAATAGTTTGGCGATATTCATGGCAAAAACTCCATGTTTATCGCCTTTTCACTATCCACAGCACCGGGAGTATCAAAAAACCTTTGACAATGTGATTGATAGTCATTATAATTTCCTTGTCTGTAATTCGGGCTTTGGCCCGCTCTTTTTATGGAAAGAGCCGGATACGCCCGGGGTTGTGGACAATAGGTTCTTTATTTAAAATCCGGGAGGAAAAAGAATGCCTACTATTAATCAGTTGGTTCGCCATGAGAGAAAACAGCCTGTTTACAAATCAAAGGCTCCTGCTCTTGGCAAAAGATGGGATTCCCTTAACAAGAAAGAGCACTCTATTGATGCTCCTCAGAAGAAGGGTGTCTGCACACGTGTCGGTACGATGACTCCTAAGAAGCCTAACTCAGCTGCTCGTAAGTACGCCAGAGTCAGACTCTCCAACGGCTATGAAGTCACTGCCTATATCGGCGGCGAAGGTCATAACCTTCAGGAGCACAAAGTAGTTCTTATCCGTGGTGGACGTGTTCGTGATTTACCTGGTGTCAGATATCACATCGTCCGCGGCGCTATGGAATGCTTTGGTGTTGAGAACCGTAAACAAGGCCGTTCTCTTTACGGGACGAAGAAGGATGGAAGCATCCAGAAGAAGTAAGGAGATAACGAACAATGCCTAGAAAGAATGGTTCTATTCAGAAGAGAGACGTCTTACCCGATCCGATATACAACTCCAAGCTTGTCACCCGTCTTATTAACAGAATTATGTTAGACGGAAAGAAAGGTACCGCTGAGACTATTCTCTATGGTGCTTTCGATAAGGTTGCTGCCAAGACTGGCAAACAGGCTATCGAAGTCTTCGAAATTGCTTTAGGCAACATCATGCCTGAAGTCGAACTCAAGGCTCGTCGTGTCGGTGCCTCCAACTATCAGGTCCCTGTCGAAGTAGCTCCGGAACGTAAGGTTACCTTAGGACTTCGCTGGCTAGTCACCTTTGCTCGTCTCAGAAATGAGAAGAACATGACTGATAAGCTCGCTGGCGAAATCATCGATGCCGCTAATGGCACCGGCGGTGCCTGCAAGCGCAGAGAAGATATGCATAAGACTGCTGAAGCCAATAAGGCCTACGCTCACTATCGTTGGTAGTCTTGCAGATAAGTAATCTATAAAAGGAGAAAACCCTATGGGAATGGATAATGATCAGGCGATGGTTTCAAGCTATGAAGCTGTCCCGCTTGACAAAGTAAGAAATATTGGCATCATGGCTCACATCGATGCCGGCAAAACCACTACATCAGAACGTATTCTCTTCTTCACCGGCAAGACTCATAAAATAGGAGAAGTTCATAATGGCGGTGCCTCTATGGACTTCGATGAACAGGAACAGAAGCGTGGTATCACTATTTACTCCGCTGCCACTACCTGTCTATGGAAAGGCTATCGTATCAACTTGATTGATACTCCTGGCCACGTCGACTTCACCGCTGAGGTTGAAAGATCTCTTCGTGTTCTCGATGGTGCTGTCTGTGTTCTTGATGGAAAGAATGGCGTTGAGCCTCAGACTGAGACTGTCTGGAGACAGGCTGACAAATACGATATTCCTCGTATTGTCTTCGTCAACAAGCTCGATGCAACTGGCGCAGATTTCGAGATGAGTGTCGCTTCCGTCAAGGAGAAGTTAGGTGGAAATGGCGTCGCCATTGCCTATCCTATCGGTCTTGAACAGCGCTTATTAGGTCTTATCGACTTAGTTAAGATGGAAGCTTGGATCTGGGATATCGATCCTAAGAAGTCAGAAGAAATGGCTCCGAAGATTGTCCCTCTCGATCAGGTTCCGGCCGAATATGCTCACGATGTTGAGCAGGCTAAGCTCTACAGAAGCCATATGATCGATCAGTTAGCCAACTATGATGACGATATCATGAATGCTGTTCTCGAAGAGAAAGAGCCTGATGTCGAAACCATCAAGAAGGCCATCAGAAAAGCTGTTATCGCTGTTAAGCTCTATCCTTGCATCCCCGGTTCTGCTTACAAGAACAAATCAGTCCAGTACTTATTGGACTGTGTCCGTGACTATTTACCTGCTCCTACTGATGTTCCTGCCGCTGTCGGCAAGGACAAAGACGGACAGCCTGTCACCTGTGCCACTGATTCTAAAGCTCCGTTTGTCGCTTTAGCCTTCAAGATCACAACTGACCAGTTCGGTACCAAGTGCTTCTTCCGTGTCTACTCTGGCACCGTCAAGGCTGGCTCCTATGTCTATAACGTCCGTAAGGGAACTAAGGAACGTGTCTCCCGTCTTATCTTAGTCAACGCTTCTTCTTCTGAAGCTATCACTGAGGCTAAGGCCGGTGAAATCGCTGCCGCTATCGGCTTCTCTTCAACTAGAACCGGTGATACTCTCGTCGGCGAAAATGATCCTCGTACTACTCTCGAGACCATCAAGTTCGCTGATCCTGTCATCTCCGAGGCTATCGAGCCTTCTAGCAAGAACGATCAGGATAAGATGGCTAATGCCCTTATCAAGTTCACTGAAGAAGATCCTACTTTCCACTACTATACCAATGAAGAGACCGGTCAGGGTATCATCGCCGGTGTCGGCGAACTTCAGCTTGATGTCAACGTCACTCGTTTACGCAATGACTACGGCATTCAGGTTAAGGTCGGTGCCCCTCAGGTCGCTTATCGTGAAACCATCAAAACTGCTGCTGACTGCGAAGGTAAATATATCAAGCAGTCGGGCGGTCATGGTCAATATGGTCACGTCGTCTTCAAGATGGAGCCTAATCCCGGCAAGGGCATCGAAGTCCTCGATGCTGTCACCGGTGGTGCCATTCCTAAGGAATTCATCAAGCCTTCTCTCGATGGCTTGAAGGAATCTCTTGAAAGAGGTATGGTTGCCGGCTATCCTGTAATTGACGTCAAAGCCACCTTGTTCGATGGTTCCTACCATGATGTCGACTCTTCCGAAGCTGCTTACAAGTTAGCTTCCGCTCAGGCTGTCAGGGTTGCCGCTACCAAGTGCTCTCCTGTCATTCTTGAACCTATTGTCAAAGCAGACATCACTACTCCTCTTGATTATGTCGGTACCGTCATGGGCGATATCAGCTCCAGACGTGGACAGGTCGAGGGTATGGTTCAGAAGGCCAATGCTCAAGTCATTACTGCCTTCATCCCGCTTGCCAATATGTTCGGTTATATCAGCGATCTTCGCTCTATGACTCAGGGACGCGGTATCTACACTATGGAATTCGATCACTATCAGGAAGTCCCTCGTTCTGTACAAGAAGACATCATTAAGACCAGAGGTTAATACACGCCTATTCTTCTTGAAATGAAGATAATAAAAGTGTATAGTCATTAAGAATCTAATTTGGAGGAAAATTAACTATGGCTAAACAGAAGTTCGACCGTTCTAGACCGAACGTTAACATCGGTACTATCGGTCACGTCGATCACGGCAAGACTACCCTTACTGCTGCTATCACTCAGGTGTTAGCTAAGGATGGCTTAGCTGTCGCTATGAAGTACGATCAGGTTGATGCTGCCCCTGAAGAGAAGGCTCGTGGTGTTACTATTAACGCCGCCCATATCGAATACGAAACTGCGACCAGACATTATTGTCACGTCGACTGCCCTGGCCATGCTGACTACATCAAGAACATGAT
>DHDT01000036.1:14348-14893 GCA_002399505.1 Caryophanales bacterium UBA4869
TACATCAAGAACATGATCACTGGTGCTGCTCAGATGGATGGTGCCATTCTTGTTGTCGCTGCTACTGATGGTGTTATGCCGCAGACTAGAGAGCATGTTTTACTTGCTCATCAGGTCGGCGTTCCTTACATTGTCGTCTTCCTCAACAAGTGCGATATGGTTGATGATCCCGAATTAATCGATCTCGTTGAGATGGATGTTCGTGATTTACTCACCAAGTATGGATATCCGGGAGATAAGGTTCCGGTCATCCGTGGATCTGCCTTAAAGGCTCTTAACGGTGATCCTGAAGCTCAGAAACAGGTTCTAGCTTTAATGGATGCCGTTGATTCCTATATTCCTACCCCTGTCCGTGATAACCAGAAGCCTTTCTTAATGGCTGTTGAAGATGTTATGACCATCACTGGCCGTGGCACCGTCGCTACCGGCAGAGTCGAAAGAGGTGAACTTAAGCCTAACGATGAAGTTGAAATCGTTGGTATTATGGATACCCGTAAGGCTGTCTGCACTTCTCTTGAAATGTTCCGTAAGACTCTTGATTTCGC
>DHDT01000036.1:15124-24680 GCA_002399505.1 Caryophanales bacterium UBA4869
GGCGGACGTCATACTGCTTTCACCAACAACTATCGTCCTCAGTTCTACTTCAGAACTACTGATGTCACTGGAACTATCACTTTACCTGAAGGAACTCAGATGGTCATGCCTGGCGATAACGTCTCCCTGACTGTTGAGCTTATCCATCCTGTCGCTATCGAAAACCAGACCAAGTTCTCCATCCGTGAAGGTGGTCACACTGTCGGTGCCGGTAACGTCTCCAAGCTTCTCGACTAATCAGTTTTAAGAAAATTAAGGCCCGCCTTCAAAAGCGGGTCTTTTTTTGTTTCTTTTCATATATAATAGATAGCAATGATCAAAAAAGTGTTTAGCGATTACGCTGATAGAAAAAACGCCAGAAAAGGTCGAAGATTTGTGGTTCTTCTCATCGATTTCTTTACGACGGTCATTTTCTCCTTTCTTATTTTCGGCGTCCTTTCCTATCCGGTCTTATCTAACCTTTCCTTTGTTGAGGAATATTCTACTAATGCGACCAAACAGGGAGAAGAACTCTATCTTCTTGTCGGTTCGACCAGACTTCAGACCTACGATAAAGAATCTTCTTCTTTAGTCAAAGTCGAAAAAGACGGTAAAAACTATATCACTTCTCTTTTGAAGACTTCCTTCTTTAAAAGCGGAGAGGATTACTATGAATTAGTCGACAACAAGAAAGTTAAGAAAGAGGTATCTGAGTCTGATACTTTCCTTTCCAGCAAGGATAACGACTCTCCAAAAGACAATCTCTCTTATTATTTTCTCAGTTTTTCTTCTGAAAACGGAATCCATGAGGTCAGAACCAGGAAGGATTTTAATTCTTCTATTTTGAAATTGGACGGCGACAACAAAGACTTGGTGACTGCTGATTTTGATATCAGTCAGGATGTCTTCTACCTCAATTCCCAGAACAGCAATGATCTGATTTCCTATCTCAATTACGGTGAGACGGGAAAATCAGGAGAGACTTTATATAATCGTCTCCTCGATATCTACGCAAGCGGCGTTAATGTCGGAATTAAAGAAGTGGAGACTTCCTATCAGCCCTATAAGGATGCACTTGCTCTCTTACAGCAGTATTCTGGATCTTATGCCCGATGTTTTGACGTAGCCTTCATCCTTTCCTATCTTTTGGGATTTCTTATTGTCTATCTTGTCTTCCCTCTCTGCTTCAAAAACGGAAAGACAATCGGATATAAGTTCTTTTCGATGGCTCTTGTCAGAAACGACCTGGATAAACCTCGCTTTGTGAACTATCTTATCAAGTATTTGGTTTTATTCGTGGCTGAATTCTGCGGCGTGTTCTTCCTTCCTCTCTTTTTAGGGAGACTGAATCTGATGTCTTTTTCTCTTGTTGGCTCTGTCACTATGTTCCAGCTTCTCTTCTTCTCTTTGATGATCGCTTTGGTTTCCTTAGTCTTCTTCTTTGTCTCCAAAGACAATCAGACCCTGAGTGAATTTGCCTCTTTGACATATACTGTCGATATCACTGAACACGAAGACCGATTGGAAGAAGGAAAAACGATATTTGGAGAATAAAATGAACGAAACAATCCTCGAGAAGTCAGAAGAATACACTGATGTCGAATATACAAATGCCCCACTGCATAAAAGATGGTTTGCCGGAATAATCGACATTTTCGTCATGGCTATTATCGCCCTGCTTCTTTACGGTCTTTCGATGATCGTGACTGAAAAGGTACCCGCCTATCAGAAGTTATCTACTGAGAACGATAAGATCCAGCTGGATTCAGGATTATATGTCAAAGACGGCGACAAGAACCGTCTTCTGACTTTTTATCTCGATGACAGCGAGAAGACAGACAAGGAAAAGAAAGAAGCATACAGCAAGGCTTTGGATGAATTCTATGTCAATTCTCTCTTCTTTGAAGATGACCGGGGATCAGTTTCCTATCAGGAGAGAAAGAAGGCAGCCGTCGATGACAAATCCAATCTGGTTTTTGTTCTTTCGGGCACGGAATATGTTGAAAACGGATATTCTGATACTATCTACTGCTCGTTCTATAAAAACGAAATCGAAAAATATGCTTCTGCTCAGCTTTCTCTTAATTCTAAGTATTCTGACAACAACAGAATGATTGTCATCGTCTCGATTGCCGAACTCTTTATATGCGGAGCTTTTGGTTTTTCCTTCTCTTTCATTTTGATGCCTTTGTTCATCAAAAGAGGACGAAGGACAATCGGCATGTATCTCTTTAAGATCTCTCTTATCGGAGTGGATGCCCTCAATGTCAGAGGGAAGACACTTGTAGCCAGAAATCTTCTTCTTTTCTTTGTCGGCTATGTTTTTTCTGTCTTTACGGTCTTGATTCCTCTCATCGTTTCGATTACTATGATGCATTTATTTAAGACACATCAGGATTTCTTCGATTACATAACTAATACTTATGTGGTTGATACTACAAAGCAGGACGTCTATCTTGATTTCTATGAGTATGATTCGAGAAAAGGAATGAAAAAAGAAGCTTCTATCGAAAAAGTGGATTTTAAGTTAACTGACAGAAACTGATAAAACGCTTTACAATCTGTGGCATTTCAATTTGGCGGGGTTGATAAAAAGACCTCATACCCTTATAATTAGTCTTACTATATATATTTATATGTAACCGCTATCCTCAACTTATTAAAAGGGGTCAAGTTATGGAAATTAAGATGAAGCATCTGACGAAGACTTTTCCAGGCAATCCGAAGAAGCACATTCCTGATACGACAGCTGTCAACGATCTCAACATCGATGTCAAGGATGGTGAACTGTTAGGTCTTCTGGGTCCTTCAGGCTGTGGCAAATCAACTACTCTCTATATGATAGCTGGTCTAAAACAACCTACCGATGGCGAAATCTGGTTTGGCGATGAAGAAGTCACTCATCTAGCTCCTGAAAAGAGGGGAATCGGCTTAGTTTTCCAAAACTATGCCTTATATCCTCATCTTTCAGTGTATGACAATGTCTCTTTCCCTCTTACCAATCTGAGAGTTGAGACTTTTGCCGTTGACCATAAACTGGTCAACATCGATACTCTTCTTGCTGTCTTAAAGGATTCTGACACCCTGATCAACATCATCGAAAAGTCAGCCTTCAAGGGCAAGATCAGCAAAGACGGTGCTTCAAGAGCTATCGTCAATCACTATCATATCGTCACAAATTCTGCCAATACTTTATTTAAGTATCATCTTCATGATACCAAAGAAGACAGAACTGAACTTCTCAATTCCATTTGCACCCGTCTTGAAGAAGACAAAGCCAAGGAAATTGCTTCTATCAATGAAAAGTTCTCCAAGAACAAGATCGGCGTAGAAACAGCTAAAGATGATGACACGAAGAACAAGTTCAAGCTTCAGCCTCATTCCATCAACGACCATTATGAGTTCCTCGACTATAACGGCGAGAAAATTCCTCAGAAGAGACATCTCACTAAAGATGAAATCGATTCTCTGGTTCAGGAAGCAGCCCGTCTGGTTCAGATTGAAGACTTCCTCGATCGTAAGCCCAGTGAATTATCCGGCGGTCAGCAGCAGCGTGTCGCTATCGCCAGAGCCTTAGTCAAGAAACCGAGAGTTCTTCTTCTCGATGAACCTTTAAGCAACCTTGATGCCAGACTCAGGCTTCAGACTCGTGAAGAAATCAGAAGAATTCAGCAGGAGACTCATATCACCACTGTCTTCGTCACTCACGATCAGGATGAGGCCATGTCTATCTGCGATGATATCGTCGTCATGAAAAACGGCGTCGCCATGCAGGAAAACCATCCTCAGGAAATCTACAAGGATCCTGACTGTCTCTTTGTCGCCAAGTTCTTAGGTAATCCGCCTATCAACGTCTTTAAAGGCGAAATAAAGAATCATCAGGTCATCGTCAATGGCGAAGTCATTCTCGAAAACGAGAAACTCGCCGATAATCCTGAAGTCTTTGCCGCTATCCGTCCGGAAGGATTCTTATGTGACGGCAATGAGGGTGTTTTAACTCTTGATGTCGACAGCATCCTGACTATGGGACGCGATATCTCTCTCGTCTGCTCAAATCCTGCCTTTGTCGGAGAAAAGATCAAAATCATTGTCGACAGCGATATCAAGGTATCAGTCGGCAAAGTCAAATTCGGCATCCGTCCCAATAAGATTTTCTTATTTGACGGCCAGACCGAACAGAGAATACGTTTTTAGAGTGTGAAAGATGGAAAGCAAGAATAATTGGAAGGCGTGGCTCTATTTAGCACCAGTCATCATTCTGACCGCCGTCTTTACTTTTTACCCCATTATCAACACTGTCGGCATTTCTTTTCTGAAGAACTATAACTCTCTTCAGCATACTTATGATGGTTTCACCTTTGATAACTATCTGGAGATCTTAATGATCAAGCCCTTCAGATCGACTGTGGTCGGCGATGTTTTCATCACTGACTTTATTCAGGTGGCTCTGCCTAATACTTTGCTGATCACCTTTATCACTGTTCCGATCTCTATTTTCCTGGCCTTGGCTATCGCTATCGCCTTGAACTCAATAAAAATCCTGAAGAAACTCTTCCAGACTATCTTCTTCATGCCCTATGTCACAAATGCCATCGCTATCGGTATGGTTTTCTCCGTTATCTTCGACAATAACGGTATTGTGAACTACATATTCGGCAGTGACGTTCATTGGCTGTATGCCGGAAGCGGAGCTAACCCCAATTATTGGGCGGCTTTATTTGCTCTATCGGTCTATATCATCTGGCATTCGCTCCCCTATAAGATTCTCATCTTCTTAGGCGGTCTTCAGAATATCGACAATCAGTATTATGATGCTGCCAAAATCGATGGTTCTTCTATGATGAAAATCATAAGAAGAGTCACTATTCCTCTTTTATCTCCTCAGATTCTCTATGTCATGATCACTTCCTTTATCGGCGCCTTTAAGGAATACACGAGCGTAGTCGCTATCTTCGGAGTCGGAGGCGGATCATTTGACGGAACGACCGGTCCTACTTCGATGAAGACTGTCGCTTTTTACATCTATGATCAGATGAGTTCGACTACCACCTTGCAATATGCAGCTGCAGCGGCTGTCATTCTCTTGATTATCATTTTGATATTCACAGCTGTTCAGAAGGTTGTCGCTAAGCGGAGGGTCCATTATTAAATGAATAACTATCAAGCTAATGAACCAGGCAGAGCTTTAGAGCTTAATGCCTCAACTAGCAATCTCCACCTGGTTATCAAGAACGAACATCAGTCGACTGCCGTCAAGGAGAAGGTGACGAAAGTCAATCATGTTGTCGCTCTCGTTCTCACCTATGCCTTCTTGGTTCTGGTCGCTTTGCTTTTTATCTTCCCCTTCTACTGGATGGTCATCACCTCCTTCAAGAGCGGTGATGAAATCAAAGGATTCTTGGAAGGTTATGAAGGAGTTCAGACTTTCTGGCCGATCCAGTTTGTCAATAACTACGCTAACTTAAGCAAGAAATTCGATTTCAGTACCTATGGCGGTAACACTTTGCTTGTCGGCTTCTTCTCGACTTTAGGTACATTGATTACCTGTATCTTAAGTGCCTTTGCCTTCGCCCGTCTTGACTTCAAGGGCAAGAACTTCATGTTCACTCTCTTGCTCTCCACTATGATGATTCCGGGTGAAATGATGGTTATCACCAACTATATCTCTGTCTCTAACCTTCAGTGGACTGACGGCTCTCGTACCGGCGCTTACTTAGCTATGATCATTCCTTTCATGGTATCTATCTTCTACATCTATCTTTTGAGACAGAACTTCATGCAGATACCTAATGAATTGTATTTAGCTGCCAAAGTAGACGGCAAGTCTGACTGGCAGTATCTGTGGAAAGTCATGGTTCCGTTAGCTATGCCTACCTTGATCACTATCTTCATCCTCAAGCTGATGGGTGCCTGGAACTCCTATATCTGGCCTAACTTGATTGCCGGCGGAAACGAAGAATTCAAATTGGTGTCTAACGGTCTCAGAGATTCCTTCCAGACTGGCACCAACTTCGATGAGTACGGACGCCAGATGGCTGCCACTGTCTTAGTTACCTTACCTCTTCTTCTTGTCTTCGTTCTCTTTAGAAAATATATTATGCGCGGCGTCAGCCGTGCAGGTATAAAGGGTTGATCAGAAAGTTCAAATAGAGGAAACACATATGAAAAAACCAGTCTTGATGATGTTGATGGCTGTCTCTCTCATCGCTACCGGCTGCGGTTCGGATACAAGCAGTATCACCGGTAACAAGGATAAGGTAATCACCTTCTGGCACTGTATCGGACACGATAAGACCAAGAATCTTCAGGTCATCATCGATAAGTTCAATGACGAGCATTCCACAGCTAAAGGCGGTGACGGCTATTCTGTCACAGCTGAAAAGCTTGCCGGTGACTATGATTCTCTGCATGATTCCGTCAAAACCAAGCTCAATGCCGGCTATGTTCCGTCTATCACCATGGGTTATCCGGATTCCTTTGCCGAATATATCGGAACTGGCGGAGCTTCCGCTTCTAAGATTCTCAAGTTAGATGACCTTATTTCCGCTGATACTACCTTCAAGACCGGCGACTTTGTCACTGAGTACTACAATGAAGGAACTGGCTATCAGTATGAAGGCACTTATTCTCTTCCTCTTTATAAGTCCACTGAAGTCATGTACTACAACATCGATATGTTCCAGGGCACTACTTTCTATAAGAACAACAAGAGTGCTACCTATGGAGCAAATAATGCCGTATTAGGCAATCCCACTACTTGGGACTGGGATACTTTTGTCTATGTCGGAAAACAGATTCAGGCTGAACTCGGCGGTTCGACTTCTGATTTCCACGCTATCGGCTATGATTCTGATTCTAACCTCTTCATCAGTCAGATGGCTCAGAGAGATATTCCCTTCACTACTGCCGAAGGAAAAGGCGAAGCACATTTCAAGTTTATCGGATCTGATGGCAATCCTGATGCCAGATTGTCTTCCTTTGCTCAGAGTGTTTATGATTTAGCCATTGATAACAATGACAACAAGGGAACTGTCTTAGTCACTAAGGGCTCCTATGGTTCTTATGCCTCTGACTTATTCAAGAAGAAGAAGGTCATGTTCACTATCGGTTCCACCGGCGGTTCTGCCTATAACGAACCTAACGGTTCCTTCACCTGCGGTCTTTCTTCAGTTCCTTCCTATAACAACAACAAGAAGTACATCATGCAGGGTCCATCTCTCTGCTTCTTTGATACCAAGGACACCGCCAAGGAAAAGGCAGCCTGGGAATTCTATTCCAAGTTTGTCTCCGATGCTTCTTTGAATGCTGCCTTAGCTCTTGAAAACTCCTACGATCCTATTAAGACCGCTTCTTATGAAACTGACAATTACAAGGAGTGGACCTCTTTAGGTGTCACTTCCGAAGGTGTTGATGATACTTCAAAACAGCTCCAGTATCGTATCCCTAACCTCACTAAGACTTTGAAAGACAATTATATGACTTCTCCTGTCTTTATCGGTTCTAGCGCTGCCAGAACCGAAATCGGAAACATCATCAAGTACGCTAAGGAAAAAGGCGGAAAGGTCAATGATGCTATCAAACAGGCTTATACCAACTGTGTATTAGCTTCTACCGATAAGGCATAAAGGAGAAAAAAATGAGAAAAAACAAGTATCTGATTGCGTTATCCCTCATCTCTTTCTTAGGCACCTCTTTGGCATCCTGTCAACAGCCTTCTTCCGTTGATACTTCTTCCTCGTCTTCCTCTTCCACTGTTATCGAAGATGTCGATGTAGTCGCTAACACTCACTTAAAACTCGATGCTGATATCTTCACCAAGGTCATGACGAATAAGACTTCAGCTGCCTATGACAAGACCAAAGCTGATTTCAATGCCACCGGCATTGAAAGAATGCTGACAGATTCTGACTATGCTCCGAATAAACAAGATGCTGTATTCACCAATTATGTCGATGGTGATACTACTCAGCTGACTACCTATAACGGCAATTATACTGTCAAAGTCAGATACCTGGCTGTCGATACTCCCGAATCCACTTCCGAGATTGAAGAGTGGGGCAAATCTGCTTCTCTTTTCAACAAGGGAATTCTCAGCAAAGCCAAACATGTCATCATTCAGTCGGCTAAATCTGCCAAGACGGGAAAAGAAGCTATCCCTGATATCGACACATATCAAAGATCTTTAGCCTATGTCTGGTATTCCAATGCCGATACTCCGACTCAGGATACTTTCAGAAACCTGAATCTGGAATTGGTCTATAACGGCTATTCCATCTTCTCTGGTGAACAAAGCGAGATGGATGCTGATTTCTACAATGCTTTCATGCAGGCTAATGACATCGCCAGATATAAGAAGCTTCATATCTATACCGACAAGGTCAATTCTGACGAACATTATTATTATGATGCCCCTCAGAAGTTAGGTCTTGATACTCTTTACAATGAAGACTATTACACCAATACTGCTGCCGGCGGATACAAGTATTCAACTTATTGCGATGAGTACACTCACTGGACTTTTGAAGGTGTTGTCAGCCGTAAGGTCGGAAACGCTTTCTATATCCAGGATCAGATTGACGGAAAGTATTATGGCCTTTATGTCTTTACTTTGAGAAGTTATGCTCCTATTGTCATCGGAAACAGAATCAAAGTAACTGGCGTCTTGTCCTTCTATGGCGGCGCTTATGAATTAAGTGGTGTCTCCTATTCTTTCTTCAATCATGCTGAAGGAGATATCGAATACGTCACTGATACTGACGGCAAGAAAGTCACTGAGACTGTCACTCCTGTCGAAGTAACAGCCGGTCAGATGGCAAGCGGCGATTATCCCTGTGTCTTAGTCAAACTCAAAGGCACTGGAACCGACAATAACATTTACTTCAACACCTATTTCACCAAGTATGGTTCAAATTCCTTTGGCGGATCTGAAGAAATCAACATGTATAACAGTGCCTATCCTTTCTACAACACTGATAACAAGATTGTTGTCTTTGGAAAACTTGGCTCTGATACCGCCAATGTCACTTCTTCTGACTCTGACGATATCATCCGTGTCGTTGTTCCTTCTGATATCGTCTTATCAGATCCTGTCGATGACAAGGCTATCGTCACTTACAAATACTTTACCGGAACCTTAAATTCAGCAGGTAAAGAAGGCTATCATTACTATGTTGACAAGACAGTCGAAAACAATGCCTTGTTGGCATCTCAGTTAGAAGACGGAACTAAAACCTATGATTCCTTAGATGAAGCAACTAAAAAGGCTGTAACCCGTACTTCTTTTGTCAGAAAGAAAGTCAATGACGCTGTCGGTATTGCCCAGAACTATATTTCCGCTTCCGGTAAGACCGCCAAGTATTCTCTCAACATCTGCTCTGCTCGCAATGACTTTGATAATTTCGCTGAGGTCGGTGAATAATGTCTGAGAATCTTGATGATCGTACCAGAAGCCAAAAGCTTCACCAGGAAAGCCAGAAGGAATATGACAAAGCTCAGAATGCGCTTTGCTTCGTGGTTTTAGGTGCTATCTTTCTAGCTATCGGCATCATCTTCATTTTCTTGGCAAATAAGAGAGAGA
>DHDT01000036.1:24865-27496 GCA_002399505.1 Caryophanales bacterium UBA4869
GGTGGCTTCTTGATCTATGGCGGAATCAAATTCTTCATCGCCTTCAAAAACAGACGCGTAATTCTCAGAGAAATCAACACTCTGAAGAAATAAAGAAAGGAAATTGCTTATATGAAAAAACAGCTCACATTAGGTATTTTAGCTTTGTTATCGTTCGGTTTGGTTTCTTGTGCCAATAATACCCCTTCTTCTTCTGTTTCCAGTACTACATCTCAGGAGCAGACATCTCAGCCAAGCTCAGTAAACAATGACGATCTTTCAATTACATATAGCGGTGATGCCAAAGTCGGTTCAAGCATAACCTTTGTTTCAAAGTTCCAGAATTCTCCTATTGTTGATCAGACTGCTGTTGTCTATACTGCTAATCCTGCTGATTCAATGACAATCACTGGCAACAAAGCTGACTTATTGAAGAGCGGCGATGTCACTGTCACAGCTACCTATACTAAGGACGGCACTACTTTGACTAAAACCTTAACTATCACTATTGAAGAGGGTGTTGTTATTTCTACCATTGCTGAAGTTAAAACCAAGAAAGCTGGTGATGTTGTACTTATTCGCGGTGTTATAACTGCTTCTGCTGGAACTTCAGCCTATATCTCTGATGCAACTGGCGGTATCTATATTTATAATTTCTCCTATGATAAAGATGATACGGCTATAAAGAACAAGAGATTCACTGTCGGTCAGAGTGTTGAAATGTGTTCGGTAGTCGCCTTCCATGGAGGTGCCATCCAGCTTTCTAACTACAGCGGCGGAAAAATCGCTAACACTTATGCTAAGACTATTGACACTGAAATCACTCCTAAGGCTCCGACTACTTTAAATGAAACCGGAATAGCTTCTTTAGATAAGGATTTAGGTGTTGGTGAATTATATTCTTTTGCTGCTACTTATGTCAGTGGTGCACCAGTAGCCAATGTAAGAGGAACTGTCAACTTCAATATTGGCTCTACCAAAGTTGCTATGGTTACCAATGGTTCAAGCTCAAAAATGTATGATCCTGATATTTCTGATTTGATTTCCACTTTCAATAGTCTTGATTTAAAGGCGGGTGATATGGTTACTATTACTTCTCCATATATGGGACAATATTACAACGTCAATCAGTTTGCTTATTATAGCAGTGGCACCAAAATGATTAAAAAAGCTCTTGCTATCTCTGCATCTGATAACCATTATGTCGGTCAGACTGTTACTTTAAGTGGTTCTTATGCAGGTGAAGCTGCTACTGGAACGACTTTTGCTATCACTGCCGGCTCCGATTTAGCCACTTTGACTGGCTCATCTTTGGCTATCACAGGCGCTGGTGATATCACTGTTGAAGGCACCTATGTCTTGGATAGTGTTACTTACAAGAAGTCTATAACTATCACTGCCAGGGATTTAAGTGCTGTTTCCACAGTCGCTGCTGCCAAAGCCCTTGAAGACGGCGAATATGTCACTGTCGAAGGCAAGATTGTCGCTGACAATGGAAAAACCAGTTTTGTTGTCGCTGACGCCACTGGCGGATTCTTTGGCTTTGTCGCAGATCCTAACACTTCCGATACTGCCTTAACCAATAATAAAGTTGTGTCTGATTCAACTGTGAAAATCACTGGTGTTATTTCCACTTATAATGGCGTTAAAGAAATCACCGTCAAACATTCAGAAGCCGGTACTATCCCTGCTGTAATTGCAACTACAGCTACTGAAGTCACTCCTTTGGCTACCGAGAACTTAGCCGATGAAGCGGGCTTTAAAGCCAAGGCTTCTGCTGCTCTTGCTTTGACAAATGGCGGAAACATGTATTCTTTAACAGCAAAGTTCAAGTCTCTTAATAAAGCCACTGCTACTTTCACTATCGGAGCTACTGAGTTCTTTGTCTATTATCCGTCTGAAGCTGCAGCTACCGGCGCTAACTTAGTTGCTGATTCCAACTATAACATTGTTGGCGCTTATCAGATCTATAGTTCTAAGGTTGAATTTGTTCTGATGGTCAATGGCTGTTCAGTTGTTGCCGCCTAATATCAGTAATACAATTAAGCTAGTTTAAATCGGACAGACTTATTTATTAACTTGACTATTAACCCGAAAACAACAATAATAGATAAGCTTGTCTGGTTTATGGAGCAATACCCAAGTTGGTGAAGGGGCGTCCCTGCTAAGGACGTAGTAGGAGTAATCCTAGCGAGAGTTCAAGTCTCTCTTGCTCCGCCATGTAGTTTGTATGCGAACACCTGAAAAGGTGTTCGTTTTTATTTGTGCGGTCTGAAAAATGTTGATTAACGTGTAGGTTAGTGTAGGTAAAAAATGTCCATCTCTTCAAAGAAAAAGTCGAGTCCTTCTTAAAACGTCCTCTATAAGGCGTGAATTAAGTCTGATGCCTTGGTTTTTCTGTGGTGAGTCGAGACCCGCCAGAGGCGGATTTTGGCGGTGATATAGAACTTCTTGTAGGGGTAAGTCTTAGCAAGGTTTTGTTTTAACCCAAATGAAAAGACAGGGGCAAGGCCCCTGCCTTTGTCGATTAAGAGACTCTGCTTACAGGCTATTTGTTCTTTATCGGAATCCAGATAAAGGAAACATCATCTTTTGAGCCATTGTTTTTCATCGCATAACATTCGATTGTAATAGGATCGGCGATATCATAGT
>DHDT01000036.1:27583-27989 GCA_002399505.1 Caryophanales bacterium UBA4869
ACATAGGATCGGCGATATCATAGTCAGGATTGCCGGGAATCCATTCTTCGAATATTTTAGTGTTCACAGACTGAAGAGCCTCAGGAAGGGGTCCTACGCACTTAAATTTGGCCCATTTCGAGGCTTTGATCTTATAGATCTTCATTCCTTCAGGTATCTTACCGCCTTTATAGGGACCGGCGATGATGTATTTGAAGTCAGTGGTGTTATTGTTGTCGGCCAGACAGACGCCGTACATGCCGATACTGTTTTCTCTGATGGCTTTGTCTACTTCTGTCTCGTTTCCCTTGTTTTCACAATGCTTGGTTATAAATTCTTTCCAGAACAGAGGAATAGTCTTATAGCTGTTTTCAAACTTGGCTGTCTTTTCATATCCGATTATGGAAAACTCCTTCATCTCTTCTAC
>DHDT01000036.1:28214-29023 GCA_002399505.1 Caryophanales bacterium UBA4869
GAAAGAGAATGAAAACGTGTGAAGGCTTTAGTAAAGCTTTCTGGTGTCTCATAACCATATTTATAGGCGATATCAATGATCTTATCCTTTCCTTTGATGACATCAAAAGCCGAAAGACAGAGGCGTCTGTTTCTGACGTATTCGCCAAGTGTATAACCGGTTAAGATGGCAAATCCTTTCTGCAGATAAAAAGGGGAGACACCGTTCTTTCTGCAGATGACAGAAAGATCGATGTCAGAAGTCAGATTAGACTCGATGTATTCGACAGTGCCTTTGATTGTAGCAAGCCAATCCATTACCCTTCTTCCTCTCTTGATGACAAGGATATTGTAGTTTCATAGATAGTGATATTCCTGTCATTATTTGCTGTCTTTTGTCTTTTTTGATTATAACATGCTAAATGATTTCTTTCTTGAAAGATATTGGTCTTTAAAACGATTGAAAAAACGGCATATATTCAGTTTTTAAGCTGATTTTTCTGTAAAACCCCTTTCCAGCTTACATTTTTGTTCAAAAAATGGTATACTAATGCAGATAAGACGAGCAACTGTTGACTTCAATTTATAACGGTTAACCCGCTTAGAACTAAGCCGAGTATTTTTTTGTCGGACAGAAAGGAGGCGCTGCCATGAATATCAATGATAAAGTGATTGACAGAAACGGTCGTATCTTTAAGATTGAGAGCCTTGTCAATAAGGATTTCGGTAATGGTCCTACCCCCTATTTTGTCTTGTGCCCGATGTTTTCATATGATTTCAATCCTGGCTATCGCTGCTTTGTCCCTTCTGACAAAGCTGACAATATTCTTC
>DHDT01000036.1:29117-31736 GCA_002399505.1 Caryophanales bacterium UBA4869
GACAAAGCTGACAATATTCTTCGCCCTATCATGAACCGCGAAGAAGCCTTGGAACTTATCGACTCCTTAGAATCATTGGAATCGTTCAGCAATGTCAATCCCCGTGAAAGAAAAGTCTATTTCCAGAATGTTGTCTCCAAAGGCAACAGAAGTGAGATTTGCCGTGTCATCAAGACTTTGACTGAATATCGCGAAGAGAGAAAGAAAGAGAACAAACCCTTCTCTGATTTCGATCAAAGACTGTTGGCCAGTCTCCAGGCTTTGTTTGATGACGAAATTTCTTTGGCTCTCAACATTCCCACCAAAGACGTTAACTCGTTTATTAAGAACCGTGTCAATTGAACAGAAAATAGTTGCAGACAAAAATAAAAAACCGTCACTTCTGATTTGTGACGGTTTTTACATATTTTCTCTGTTTTACTTATCGAAGGTATCAACTAAGAAATTTACGGCATCAGCAATCTGTTTCTTGTGATCTTCATCAAGGTTTTTGATGGCATCGTTGATACTGATAAGATGTTTGTCAATCTGCATCTGGGTGATATAGTCATTGACGTTGCTTTCAGTATCGCTTCCATCGGAGTCTTTTGATCTTTTTCCGACCAAGAAGTCGATAGATACGTGGAAAACATTCGCGAGTTTAATCAAAGTATTGATATTTGGTTCAATACGTCCGATTTCATAATCCGAAATGTTGTACTGCTTGATCTTCAGCTTTGCGGCTAATTCAGCCTGAGTCAGACCGGCCTTTCTTCTCAGAAAACGTAAGTTCTCTTTTAGTTTCATGTTTTTTCCTCCTTCTTTACATGCCCCGATGTCTAATAGATATTATAATGTGTTTAGCAATAAAAGTAGTCTAAAATGTGCAAAAATATGCAATTTATGTTCAAAGTATAGTAATTGTCCTTACTTTCCTTTAAATAACATTGAAAATGCTAAAAACAAAATATATGTATTTGCTTTTTTTATTGCGAATAGACTATTCTATTACGTATGTCAGAAATCAACGAAATTAACTGGTTTCCGGGCCATATGAAGAAGGCTATCGGAAAAATACAGGAAAAAATCAAGCAATGTGACGGCGTTATTGAGATTGGTGATGCGAGAGCTCCTTTCTCTTCTTTTCCTGATTATCTTGATCGGATTACCGAAGGAAAAGTAAAAGTGCTGGTTTTTTCCAAATCAGATCTGGCTGACCCTTCTTTGTTTAGAAAACAGCTTGATACTTATAAGGAAAAAGGATTTGAACCTTTTGCTTTTGATCTTCGCAGTTCCAAAGCCAGTAAGCCTATGATCAACTATCTTTCGACTTTGAAAACCAAGGCTGATGAAAGGTATCAGCGCCTTGGTTTTCCTCTTCCTCCTAAAAGGTTCATCGTCTTAGGCATTCCTAATGTCGGCAAGTCGACTTTTATCAATTGTCTGGCCGGCAAAAAGAAGGCAGAAGTCGAGAACAGGCCTGGTAAGACCAGAGCCGAGCCTCTGATTCACGTTTCCGACAAACTGTTCATCTTTGATGCTCCTGGTATTCTTGAACCTAATTATGAAGATAAGACTGAGATTGCCAAGCTTGCTGTCTTAGGTTCTGTCAAGACTGAGATTCTTCCTATTGTTGCCTTGACTGATTTTATGATGGATTATCTAAAGAGTCATTATCCCGATAATGTAAAGAACCGTTATAACGTTTCTCTTGAAGGAAATGATGCTGAGATATTTAAGGATATTGCTTCTAAAAGAGGTTTCCTTTCTAATGGCGGCACACCTGACTCTGACAGAGCCAGACTGATGGTTCTGAAAGAACTTCGAGCCGGTGAACTTGGAAGGATTACTCTGGATGAGTAGCTCTCTTTTCGACTTTGATCAAAAGCAGCGCCAGTTAAATAACGTCATTGAGATAGCCGGTTTTGATGAGGCGGGACGTGGTCCATTGGCCGGTCCTGTAAGCTGTGCCGGTGTTGTTCTTCCTCCCTCTTATCACAATGACATGATCAACGATTCCAAGAAACTGACCGACAAAGAAAGAAGAGAACTTTTTATCGATATTAAAAAAGTTGCTCTTTCTTATTTTGTCCTATTAGTACCAGTAGAAACGATAGACTCTATCAATATTTTAGAGGCTGACAGATTAGGAATGGAGTCTTGTCTTTGTGAGATTGAAAAGAAAATAAAGGTTGATTTCATCATCACTGATTATATGAGCCTTCATACGAAGACTCCTCTTCTTTCGATTCCTAAGGGGGATGCCACTTCTATTTCAGTTGCCGCCGCTTCGATTCTTGCCAAGGTCACCCGTGATGACTATATGATCGAATTGGATAAGAAGTATCCTCAATATGGCTTTGCTAAGAATAAGGGCTACGGAACTAAAAAACACTTAGAGGCTTTAAAAGAATTCGGATATGTCAAAGGTGTTCACCGACTCAGTTTTGAGCCTGTCAAAAGCATGTATCTTGGCATTGAACAGCTGATTCTTTTTTAGAGAATTCTGAATAAAACCCTCTTCCGGCCTAATAACAGGTAGGGAGGGTGTTTAAATGAACATCAAAGCGCGTGAGCTTCTTTTGACATTGTCGGTCAGGTTTCATGGAGACTGGAAGGAGATTTATTCGGCCATCAAGA
>DHDT01000036.1:31863-37017 GCA_002399505.1 Caryophanales bacterium UBA4869
TTTATTCGGCCATCAAGAGAAAAGAACCTGTTGATGACAAAGATATAAAACAGGCGTTTGATCAGACTAAATCCAAGTTCATCTCTCTTTTGGATGACGAATATCCGGTCTTCTTCAAAAATGCCTCCAATCCTCCCTTTATTGTCTACTATTACGGTAACCTGTCTCTTTTGGAAAAAAAGTATCGTCTCGGAGTCATCGGAACCAGAAATCCGACTCTTTATCAAAACGACACGGTTTATCGTCTTATTTCAGAAACCGAAGACAAAATGAAGAACGATTTAGTTTTAGTCTCAGGGATGGCTCGCGGCTTAGATCAGACGGCGATGGAAGCCGCTCTTAGCAAGAAAGCCCCGGTTATATCCATCATCGGTTCTGGTATCGACAATCCCTATCCGGAATTCAACAAGGGGATTTACGACTACTGCAAGACAGAAAACGGATTGGTTCTATCTGAATATCCGGGAATGGAAGCAGCTAAGCCGGATAATTTCGTATTCAGAAACAGACTGTTGGCTATGGTATCAGAAGTCATTTTTGTCGGAGGAGGCAAAAATCGTTCCGGTACCTCATCGACTGTCAGACAGGCTTTGGATCTCAACCGGGAAATCATGGCTCTGCCCTGTGATATCACCGGCGATGATCTCACTAATTCTCTGATAAATGATGGCGCCGGATCAGTTTTGACATCTGATGATTTGGTGATGGCTCTGAAAAACAGGATGAACATTTTGTAGCTATATATATTGATAAATATTCCCTTAGCATAGCTAAGGGGAAAAAAAGGGGCTTGACAAAACCCCCAAGTGTTTTAATAATATGTTGCTAATTTGAGGAGTGTGCACATGAAACTGATTATTGTCGAGTCCCCGCACAAGTGCGAGACCATCGGAAAGTTCTTAGGCAAGGATTACAAAGTAATGGCCAGCAAAGGCCATATTCGTGATTTGACTAACCACGGAAAGATGGGTTTAGGTGTTGATATTGAGAATTCATTTAAGCCTCAGTATGAAGTGTCTCCTGATAAAGCCCCTGTAGTAAAAGAATTACAGAGTGCAGTATCAAAAGCTGATGAAGTGTATCTTGCAACCGACCCTGACCGTGAAGGAGAAGCTATCTCCTGGCATCTGGCTCAGGTCTTAAATCTTGACGTCGCCACTACTAAACGTCTGGAGTTTCACGAAATCACTAAGCCGGCTATCACTAAGGCTCTTGCTAATCCGCGTATCATCGATATGAATCTGGTGGAATCACAGGAAACCAGAAGAATCATCGATCGTCTGATGGGTTTCCGTCTTTCTGCCCTGCTTCAAAAGAAGATCAAGTCTAAATCTGCCGGCCGTGTTCAGTCGGTAGTTCTGAAGTTCATCGTCGACCGTGAAAAGGAAATCAAGGAATTCGTTCCTGAGGAATTCTGGACGATTGACGCTATCTTCAATCAGGATGATAAGTCTGTCAAAGCTGATTTAGCCTCCTATAAGGGCAAGACTGTCAAGATCACCAATGGCGATGAAGCGACTAAGATCGTCTCCGAATTACCTGATAAGTTCACAGTCAAGTCACTCAAGAGCGAAATCAGAAAACGTGAAGCCAAGCCTCCGTTTATTACTTCCACCCTCCAGCAGGAAGCGTTCACTCAGTTCCACTTCTCAACCAAAAAGACCGCTTCTGTTGCTCAGAAGCTCTATGAAGGCGAAGAAATCAACGGTTCATCCACTGGTTTGATCACTTACATGAGAACTGATTCCACTCGTCTTTCAGATGAATTCAAGGATGCTGCCAAAGACCATATCATCACCACTTACGGCGAAGAATTCTTAGGCACTGTTCATATGCAGAAGAGCAATAAGAATGTTCAGGATGCTCATGAAGCTATCCGTCCTACTGATATCTCATTGACTCCGGAAGTCGTCAAGCCTTTCCTGGCTCATGACGAATATCAGCTTTATTCTCTGATCTACGAAAGAGCCTTGGCTTCTTTGATGTCAGCCAGAAAAGACAAGGTCACTTCACTGGTCTTAACCGGCAATGAATATGACTTCACCGCTTCTTCAACTTCACCTGTTTTCCCCGGTTACTGCAAAATCTATGGCAAGTACGAGGAAAAAGAAGATACCAATAATCTTCCTGATGTTCAGGAAGGTCAGGTCATGGATAAAGGCGAAGTCAACAAGACTCAGCACTTCACCAAACCTAAGCCTCGTTACAATGAAGGCAAAGTCGTTAAGCTCATGCAGGAAAACGGCATCGGCCGTCCTTCCACTTATGCTACGACCATCACTACTTTGTTAGGCCGTGATTATGTCGAGAGTCAGAAGGGATCTTTAGTCCCGACTGAACAGGGCATTATGACCTCTGACCGTTTAGAGGAATACTTCCCCAAGTATATGGATGTCAATTATACTGCCGGAATGGAAACAGCTTTGGATCAGATTGCCGAAGGCAAGACTGACAAGCTTAAGCTGTTGAATGATTTCTGGGGAGAATTCCAGACCTTCTATGCTGATGCCGATAAGAAAATGGAGAAAGTTCAGCCTAAGGAAGTAGGCAGAAACTGCCCTAAATGCGGCTCTCCTTTAGTTATGAGACACGGAAAGTACGGAGACTTTGTCGGCTGTTCCAACTATCCTGAATGCAACTACATCGAAAAGAACAAACCCGAAGTCGTCGAAGGACATGTCTGTCCCAAGTGCGGAGCTCCTCTTGTCAAGAGAGTCGGTAAGAAAGGCGCTTTTGTCGGCTGCTCCAACTATCCTAAGTGCAACTACATGGAATCTCTTGACGGCAAGGAACTGACCAATGAGAAGAAACCGGTTGTCATACCTGCTGATGCTCCTCTCTGCCCTTCCTGCCATACCGGACATCTGATTGAGAAGAAGAGCCGCTGGGGCAAAACCTTCATCGGCTGTTCCAATTATCCTAAGTGCCATTACATCCAAAAGGACGTCAAAGACAAGAAGGAAGAATAAACTACATCCCGCAGCAAACCTGCGGGATTTTTCTTTTATAGGTTATAATAGTTTTTGTGGAAAACGAAAACGAAAAGAATAACCGAATCGCCCTGGCCCTTGATCAGGATCTCAATGATTTCATGGTCTATCTGACTGGTGTTTTAAACTACTCTTATAAGACCAGAATCAGTTATGGCGAAGACGTGGCCTGTTTTATTCTTTTCCTTCAGGGACGTCATATCGAAAAGAAAGATGTCGACAGGGAGACAATCCGCTCTTTTCTTTTGACTCTCAATAAAACCGGACTTGAGAAAAGCTCTGTCAAAAGAGCTCTGTCTGCTCTTAGGCATTTCTATCGGTATCTATATCGATACAAAGGATACCTGTCTAATCCCTTTGACTCAGTCCATAGTCCCAAAACTCCTAAAAAGCTTCCTGAATTCCTCACGATGGATGAAGTCAATGATTTCCTCGACTCCAATAAGAAGAGGGATGATCCTCTTTCAAAAAGAGATCAGGCAATCTTAGAACTGATGTTTGCTTCCGGACTCAGAGCTTCTGAGACTATCGGACTGCAGATAAGAGACGTTGACTTTTCCTCCCGTCTTTTGAAGATCCACGGAAAAGGCAGAAAGGACCGCTTGGTTCCTTTCAATAAGGCTTCTAAAGAGGCCCTTCTTCTCTATCTGGAACAGATCCGTCCCTCTTTGATAAAAGGAGAAGACGAAAGCGAAGATCTGGTCTTTCTTAACGGAAGAGGAAAACCTCTGACAGAAAGAGGACTGGAGTATCTTATCTCTGAGGCTGCCTTAAAAGCCGGATTCACATTGAAGGTTCACCCCCATATGCTCCGCCATTCATTTGCTACCGAATTGCTCAACAGCGGAACTGACTTACGAATCATTCAGGATCTACTTGGGCATTCATCCATCAGGACCACGTCCATCTATACCCATGTCACTTATGAAGACTTGAAGAAAACCTATGAGGAGTGCTTTCCAAAAGCACATATAACAAACAACATGAAAGAAAAAAGAGCTGTTATCTTCGACTTTAACGGGACGATGTTCTTCGATGAGGAAAAACATATTGAAAGCTGGAAAGATTTTTCTCTGCAGGAATTCAATCGAGAGATAAAAGACGAGGAATTTCCTCTTCGTATCCATGGACACAACAATGAAGATATTCTTTCTTTTCTTTCCGGAAGAAAGTTCTCAATTGAGGAGACAGCGGTCTATGCCGAAAGAAAAGAAAGACTTTATCAGTCTCTGTGTGAGAAAGATACAGCTAACCTTCATCTGGTAAAAGGACTGACTCAATTTCTCGATATTCTCAAAGAAAACAACATTCCTTTTGCGATTGCCACTGCCAGTATGAAACCTAATGTCGACTGGTATATCAAGACTTTCGGACTTGACAGGTGGTTTACCGCTAAGACCATTATCTATGATGACGGAACACTCACTGAAGGAAAGCCGGCTCCGATGATATATCAGAGAGCTATGAAGGCTCTCGATATCAAACCGGAAGAGACGGTGATATTCGAAGATGCCATCTCCGGAGTCAAGAGCGCCTATGCTGCTAAGGCCAAATATGTCATCGCCGTTGAGAAGGAAGAAAGAAGAGAGCAGTTTATGAAGATGAAGGAAGTCGATGATGTCATTCTGGACTTCACTTCTCTTCCTCAGATTGTCTGGGAATTTTTAGGACTTCTCAATCAAAATTAACATCATTTGTCTTGAGAATATTATAATTAATAAACAGTGGAGGAGAATACCATGCACAACGAAAGAAAACTGATTGACGGACTCTATTATGTCGGAGCCAGTGATAGAAGGCTGACCAAGTTTGAGAATCTCTTGCCTTTGGAAAGAGGAGTCTCTTATAATTCCTATCTCTTCATCGAAGAAAAAACCTGTTTGTTTGATACTGTCGATATCTCGGTGACTCGTCAGTTTCTCGATAACATCGATTTTCTTCTCAAAGACCGAAAACTTGATTATCTGGTCATTTCCCATATGGAACCTGATCATTGCTACAACATCAGGGAAGTCTTGCTCAGACATCCTGAGACTGTCGTCGTTGGCAATGCCAAGACTTTTTCTTTCCTGAAACAGTTCTTCCCTGATCTCGACTTAGAAGGACATACCTTAGTAGTCAAAGAAGGGGATACTCTGGCCTTTGGAAAGAGAGTATTTCATTT
>DHDT01000036.1:37254-42156 GCA_002399505.1 Caryophanales bacterium UBA4869
GCCGATCAGGTTGACTATGACCGCGATTGGTTAGATGAATCCCGAAGATATTACACCAATATCGTCGGCAAATACGGCATGCAGGTTCAGATGGCCTTTAAAAAGCTGTCTTCCCTGAATATCAAAATGATCCTTCCTCTTCACGGACCGGTCTACCGCAATGATATCGCCTATATTCTTGACAAATATCAGAAGTGGTCGACTTATGAACCGGAAAAGAAAGGTGTCATCATCATCTATGGCTCCATGTACGGCGATAATGAAAACGCCGCCGAGATTCTCGCCTCTTCTCTCTCAGAGGACGGCGTAATGGACATCAGAGTCTATGACGCTTCCATGGTCGATCCTTCCTTCTTAGTCTCTGAGTCCTTTAGAGTCTCTAACATCGTTTTGATAGCTCCCACTTACAATATGACCATCTATCCTGCTATCGACGTCTATCTTGATGACATGCTGAGAATGGGACTTAAGAACAGAACCTTTTCTCTGATTCAGAACGGAAGCTGGTGCCCAGCTTCTCTAGGTCTGATGAAGAAGAAACTTTCTCTGACTCCTTCCTTTAAATTCACAGCGACAGAAGTGACTGTTTCTTCCTCGGTCAATGAGAAGACCAGAGAAGATCTTAAGAAGGTAGCTAAAGAGATTGTTCAGTCTCTCTGATTAGTCTAAAAAGCGATGATAATGGCGATTTTTCTATCAAAACACTTTCAATTGTCAAGCGTGGCAGTTATACTATTTTTATAAGGAGTGTTAGGAAAGATTTCAAAATATGCCCTTATCATTGTACTTAATCGATGGTGTGACCATCGCTGATAATATTGTCGTCATTGTTCTGATGCTTTTGGTGTCTGTTTTCTTAGCTGTAAAGATAAACCGACTGGCGATTTGGATTTTTTACGGTGTCACTAATATCGCCTTCATAGTCGGATTGTTTGTTCCTCTTCCGACTTTGACTATCGTCAGTCTCAGTCTCATCATCGGCGGCACTGTCTTACTCGGTTTCATCAACTCGGGTATGATAAGAAAGTTTGTCGTCAAGCCTCCTAAGATCGATAAGACTTTCAACAGCAAATCCAGCAGCTACAATCAGGAGAAGCTGATCAATAACATCGTCACTGCTGTCAACTGGCTTTCAAAGAACCGAGTCGGTGCTTTGATAACATTTGAAAGAGAAACAGACTTAGGTGAGTTCATGAAGAGCGGCTCTATCATCAATTGTCCGGTCACTCCCGAAATCATTGAGACTATCTTCTATGAGGGAACCAGATTACATGATGGTGCCATCATCATCAGAGGCGACACCATCGTTGCTGCTGCTGTCTACTATCCTCCGACTACCAGTCCCCAGCTTGGAAAATTCGGTGCCCGTCACCGGGCGGCCTTAGGAATCAGCGAAGTCACCGATGCGGTGACTATCGTCGTTTCGGAAGAGACGGGACGTATCTCCATCACTCATGGCGGTATGATCGACTCGGTCAAATCTGATGAATTCGAAAAGATCTTCCGCTATCGTCTCGCCGGTCAGAAAAACGATGTCCTTCCTAAGCCGACTGCTCCTGTAGCTCCTATCAAACCTCATAATGAATTTAAGAACAGACATTAGAAAAAAGACTTTAAACAAATAAACAGGCCTCCTTGGTTCTTACTAAGGAGGCTTTTTTAAAATCCCGGTGATGCTACTTAAGTATCAAATTCCTCTGTTCTTTTTTCTGAAAACCGCATGTGTCTTTTCTTTGTTTCTTATAAGTTCGCCTTATTATTCAATTCCTCTCTTTTTGACTATCTGTTCTTCCACTAGACAAAAACCCTTTTATCTATGGTAAAATAGGTGAACATAAAAAGAATTTTACCAAGGAGGCGTGAAATGTCTACACCGCATAATGAAGCGAAGGAAAATGATTTTGCTAAGACTGTCTTGATGCCAGGAGATCCTTTACGTGCCAAGTTCATCGCTGAGAATTATCTCAAAGATGTCAAAGTGATCAACACGGTCAGAAACATGCTGGCTTATACTGGCACCTATAAGGGCAAGAGAGTATCAGTCATGGGTTCGGGTATGGGTATGCCTTCAATTGGCATCTATGCCTATGAGCTCTATCACTTCTACAATGTCGATCGTATTATCAGAATCGGATCAGCCGGTTCGACTGTCAAAGACCTCAAGCTTTTCGATATCGTCATTGCCATGGGTGCATCAACTGATTCCAATTGGGCTGAACAATACAATCTTCCCCATGGAACTTTGGCCGGTGTTGCCGATTATGGTACTTTAAAGGAAGCTGTGGATGCTGCTGAGAAATTCGGCTATCACTACAAGGTGGGACAGGTCTTCTCTTCCGATCATTTCTATAATGATCCCAAAGAAGTCTGGGGACGCTGGGCTGAGATGGGAACCTTATGTATCGAGATGGAGACCTACGGACTCTACTGCACTGCTCAGGAAGCTCACAAGGAAGCTTTGGCTATCCTCACTATCTCCGATTCTCTTCTCACTCATCAGGAAACCACTTCTGAGGAACGTGTCAATTCCTTCACTCATATGATGGATGTTGCCTTAAGCTGCATCAAAGAATAAAGAGAGCATGGTTTTTGGAATATTAGTCATCATTTTGATTATTCTTACTGTAATCTTCCTAATCGGAGGACTCTTTTATGATGAAATCAACGATTTCATCGAGAAAAAGTTCTATCAGCACAAAGTATACAAATCTCTCCATTATTACGCGGAAGAGAATGATCAGCTTCTTTTAAACAACGTCATTCTCTATCTAGGCGATGACAGTGACAAGCCCACAGTCTTTGACCATATTCTTTTAGCCGACAAATATATCTATCTTGTTCACGACATCTATGCCAAAGGTGCTTTATACGGAAACATAGAAGACAACTCCCTCTTTTTGAAAGACTATGATATGAAAGCCCACAAAGTCACTAATGAAGTGATCAGAAACCTTGCCAGGATGAGATTCCTTGAAAAGGCACTTGATATCAATCCTAATGAGAAGCTCTTCTTTTCGGTTGTCGTCTACAATTCCTCATTGATCGTGCCTCGCGAATTGAAGACAAAGACTGTCGGAAATCTTTTCCTCTCAGTCGATGAACTTGAGAAGACTATCAAGATGGCTGAAGATGATCAGGTATCAAATATCAAACATGAGATGACTCAGAAGGTTTTGGATATGCTTTTAGATAGATCGGATAAGACCAAAGCAGATTTAAAGAAAAAAAGAAACAAATCTGTATAATAGGCTCTATGAAGAAAATATCTCTGCCTGTCAAGGGCATGTACTGTTCTCACTGCGCAAAAGCAGTCGAGGACTCTCTTTCCAAAGTCGGCGCCAAAGGCAAAGTCGATCTAACTCATAATCAGGTCACTTTGACCTATGATGAGAAGAAGACCAGTCTTGAGCTTTTAAAGAGAGCGGTTAAAAGAGCCGGTTATACCTTAGTTATCGAAGAAGAGAAAAAGAAATTTGATTATTCTTTGGTTCTAACCGGTGTTTCAATCGCTGTTTTGATCCTCAGCCTTTTAGGGATGATTCATCATCTCGGTGTTCATAATTCCTTCTTTGCCCTCATAGGTTCAGATCTTTCTTTCTTTATCTTGGCGACTGTATCAATTTTGATTTTGGGTATACCGTTCTTTATCCGGGCCTTCAAAGGTCTTCTTTATAAGAATATCGGCATGGACTTTCTCATCTCCTTTTCAGCTTTGGTAAGTTATGGATTATCGATCTATATCATGGTGAAGAATATCTCCTTAGGCTACTATCCTAATGAGATGCATATGCAGGACCCCGGTTATCTGATGACATATTTCGATGCGGCCTCTATGACTCTCTCTATCATTACCTTAGGACATAGGGTCATCGACTCCATCAAGACAAAAGCGGCTGGAAACTACAAAAAAGAAAATACGACTGGTCCTGTCACTGCTCATCTGATTCATAAGAACGGAAAAATCGACGATGTCGATGCCGATTTTATCGACGTCGATGATAAGATTCAGGTCTTGGCGGGAGAATTGATACCGGTTGACGGCACTTGTCTTTCGGGTCCTTTCTATGTCGATGAAAGCTCCCTGACTGGAGAGAGCAACCCCCGTGTTATCTATTCTGGTGACAAAGTCTATGGAGGAACAGTTTTGATGAACGGCCCTCTCTCCATGAAGGCTGATAAGATCGCATTGGATTCCCTATATTCTGGAATCATGAATGAGTCCTATGTGTTAGATGAGAAGAAAGGTCAGCTTTATAAAATTTCAGATAGGATCGCCCTCATATTTACTCCGGCTATCCTGTTAATTTCCTTAATCGCCTTCTTTATCTGTTACTTTGGACTGGGAATCGGTGTCGAACAGAGTATTATCCGTTCTGTATCCGTCCTTTCAGTCAGCTGTCCCTGCGCTTTCGGTTTAGCTGTTCCCATAGCCAGCATGTCGGGCTATGATCTTTCGATGAAACACGGAATACTGTTTAAAAGCGGTGATACTTTCGAAAAAGTGAGAAAGATCAAAGCTATCGTCTTTGATAAGACCGGTACTTTATCACAAGGTCTCTTCTCTTTAGTCGGAAGAGAAGGAGACGACAGCTATCTAGCTCTTGTCAAAGCTCTGGAAAAGAAATCCCGTCATCCCCTGTCAAAAGCCTTCCTGACTTCTTTTTCTCAAGTTGAGGATATCTCTCTTGAAGGAGAAGTAAAGGAAATACCCGGTGTTGGATTATCGTATGACAAATATCTCCTTGGAAATCAGACCACTGTCAAAGACAAGAAAGTCAGCGATGCTCTTCGATCCTTTATCGATTCCAACAAAGACAATACAATCGTCTATCTTTCTGATGACAAAGAAATTATTTCGGCTTTTGCCTTAGCTGATATTCTTAAGGAAGATGCCAGAGAGAC
>DHDT01000036.1:42222-43093 GCA_002399505.1 Caryophanales bacterium UBA4869
GATATTCTCAAAGAAGATGCCAGACAGACGATAAAGAAGCTGACTTCTCTAGGAATCAAATGCTATATGTTGACTGGAGACCGAAAAGAATATGCTTACAGACAGGCCGAAATTGCCGGAATTGACAGAGAAAATGTCTATTATGAGATGACTCCGACATCAAAGGCGGAGGTCTTAAGACAAATCCGAAAGAAAAACGGAAACATAAGTTATGTCGGGGATGGCATCAACGATGCTTTGGCTTTAAAGGAAAGCGACTTGTCTTTTGCTTCCTATCAAGGCAGTTCTCTGGCTTTGTCTTCCGCCGATGCTCTTTTGCTGAAACCGGAGTTATCGATTATCGTGGATGCTCTTTTGATCTCCAGAAAGACTTATCTGATAATTATTGAGAACTTTATCTGGGCAATACTATATAATGTCTGCATGATACCTTTGGCTATCATGGGTTATCTTCTGCCGTCTTTGGGTGCTTTATTAATGATCTTCTCTAATCTGACTTTAACCGTCAATAGTTTGAGACTTCGTTTGTATAAACCTGATAAATAGGAGGAGAGTTTATGGTTGAAATCAAAGTTAACGATATGAAATGCGGACATTGTGTGATGAATATTCAGAAGGCTTTGGAAAAAGAAGACATCAATGGTGTTGTCTCTTTGGAAAAGAAGACAGTCACAGTCGACGAGAAAGACGTTGATCTCGCCACTGACTGCATCATCAAGGCCGGCTATCATCTTGACAGATAATCCGTTTCTGTTTCATATCTGTCTTTTGTTCTAAGATTCGTTTTTTAAATAGTGGTTTTATGTTGGCTTTAAAGTTACAATATAATTTGTGTAAAGTGCTATGAAAGATAAAGAAACAAATAAAAAAA
>DHDT01000036.1:43219-44069 GCA_002399505.1 Caryophanales bacterium UBA4869
TGCCTAAGACTCTTGCTCTTTTATTATTGCCTGTTTTTCTTCTGCAGATTCTAGTCGTTTGTGCTCCCAGCACCTATTTTCTCTCTCTTCTTCTGACCTATTTCATCCTGCCGATGTTCTATACCGTTGAAAAACGTCTTCGTTTTGCCGTTTCCGGAATCGGAAAAGACAACTTTTCCTATAAAGACGGCTATGACTCCTTTTTTGGCGGAGTTCAAGGCGGAATATTCGGTGTTATCTTTGTCATCATTGAAGCTTTCCTAGTCGGTATTCTCTGTTATTTCCTCGTCAGCTTAGCCAGTGTCAGCATTATCAACTGCTTCGAAGGCGCTAATGACGTCTATCAGCATATGATTGAGATGATGAGCAGCCCCAACGCTTCCATGAATGAATTGATGGAGTATCTGATGAGTGAAGGTCATCTTTTGATTCAGCCTCTGACTGTCATCGTCGGCTTAGTCGTCTTCATACCGGAATTATTGATCGTCTTCTACTTCCTAAACACTAACCTTGATGACCATTATCTTTGCACGATTGTTCTTCCTGACATCGACAAGAATATCTCGGCCTCTCAGGCCAGAAGCATCTGCCGCAGCTCTTTTGGACGACCGATCAGAAATAAGAGACTCAGTATTTCTCTTGGCATGAATTGGCCTTATTATCTTGCCTTCACAATCTTCTATGGCGTTATTCTCTACGTCTGCTCTTTTATCACTTCCTCCAATATCATGCTCCTTCCTCTTATCGTCATGATAGCTCCCACCATTTCTCTGTTTTTCGGTATGTTCTTAGATTATTTCTGCTTAGGAAACGAATATGCAGTCTTAGAAGTCATCTCGGGTGATCTTGT
>DHDT01000036.1:44371-44523 GCA_002399505.1 Caryophanales bacterium UBA4869
AGGCACTTATCAGCCTAAGGACAGCAGCGATGATTCTTCAAAAGAAGACGAACAGCCTACCGGCGTGGTAATAGATTTATCAAGTCAGGAAAAGAAGAAGAATTCTGATAAGGGGGATAAAAAATGATCTCTGTTGGCATCGATATCGGTTC
>DHDT01000057.1 GCA_002399505.1 Caryophanales bacterium UBA4869
CATGAAAGTTGGAGACTCAAAGCGTTTGAAAAAGGTGAAGATATCTACTGTGCTTCAGCTTCAAAGATGTTCAAGGTCCCTGTCGTAAAGCATGGGATCAATGGGGAACTCAGGCAAAAGGGAAAGATTGCAGAACTGGCACTTGGCTATGGCGGCAGCGTTGGCGCTTTAACGGCCATGGGCGCGCTTAATATGGGGCTTAAGGAAGAAGAACTCTGGCCTTTGGTAAAAGCCTGGCGCGAGGCAAATCCTGCGATTGTAGAGTTTTGGTGGGATGTCGATAAGGCAGTTAAGAATTCCATAAAATCCAGACTTCCTCAAAAGACACATGGACTGACATTTATCGTTCAAAGCGGAATCTTGTTCATTACTCTGCCTTCTAAAAGGCGCCTTGCTTATGTGAAGCCAAAAATCATCATTGACGAGTCTGGGAGTCGAGAAAATCACATATGAGGGAGTAGGTGAGGCAAAGAAGTGGGAACGAATAGAATCATATGGGCCGAAGTTCGTAGAGAACATCGTCCAAGGCACCGCACGCGATATCCTTTGTAACTCAATTAACAACTTATCCGAATATGACATTGTCATGCACGTTCACGATGAAGTCATCATAGATGCGCCAATTAGTCTCACTTGCGATGAGGTTATTTCATTAATGACCAAAAATCCGAGTTGGTGCGAGGACCTATGCCTTAAAGCAGATGGCTATGAATGCAGCTTTTATCAGAAAGATTAAGGATCTGCAGCGATTTTATAGGAGGAATCAATATAATGTTTACTTTGTTTAGTTCAAAATGTACTGGTGTTTCAAGCAATTGCTTATATCCGGAAAAGATAGAGGTATTTGATGCTGAGACCCTAAAAAAGGCAATATCGCACGATTATGTCTGCGCAAAATATAAGGAAAATTATCGAAACATCAATAATTTTATAAGCTCTGACTGTTTGGCTTTTGATTGCGATAACGATCATTCCGAAGATGAGGGAAAGTGGGTCGACGTTGTCGATATCAAAGAGGCTTTTCCTGGGGTAGCTTTTGCTGTTCATTACAGCCGTTCACATATGAAAGACAAAAATGGGAAGAAGCCACGACCTAAGTTTCATGTTTTGTTTCCGATTAGAGAAATAAAAAGCAAAGAAGAATATACAGAACTTAAGCGCAAGGTAAGCGATCTGTTTCCTTATTTTGATAAAAACGCATTAGATGCCGCACGCTTCTTTTTCGGTACAAGCGAGGCAAAGGTGGAGGTGGTTGAAGGATATGAACAACTGACAGACTTCATCGAGGAATATGAATTTGACACTTGTCTTGACAAAAGCCCCATCAAGCAGGGATCCAGAAATTCGACAATGTCGCATTTTGCCGGACGTGTTCTGAAAAGATATGGCGACAACGAGGAATCCCATGAGGCATTCATTCAAGAGTCAAAGAAATGCACTCCACCGCTTGAAGACAGCGAACTAAAACTTATCTGGAATAGTGCAAGACACTTTTATAAAAATACAGTTCTTAAGGATAAAAACTATGTCTCTCCAGAAAAATATAACGACCTGAATTCATATAAACCCGCGGATTATTCGGACGTAGGGCAGGCGGAGGTCTTGAGAAATTGCTTTCAAAACGAACTCAGATACAGTCCTTCAACCCTTTATGTCAGATATCAGGGAACATATTGGAAGGAGTCTGAACCGGGTTCGCAGGCTATAGCTCAAGAGCTCACTCGTCGTCAGCTGAAAGAAGCTAATGAACTTATCATCAAGGCAAAGAAGGAACTTGAGGGAAGCGGTGCCTTGAGTGCCATTTCAAGTGTATCGAAAAATAAGATAGATTCAGTTTTATCTTCTGATCAATTGAAAATATATAACAACTACCAAGCGCTTATGGACTATAAGAAGTATTGCATAGACCGCAGAAGTTCAAAGAATATCACCGCAACCTTAAAGGAAGCAAGACCGCTTCTAGAAATAGACATGAGCGCTTTCGATAATAACGAATTTTTGCTTAATACTCCAAACGGAACCTACGATTTGAGAAAAGGACTAGCAGGAATCCAACCTCATGATCCTGAAGATTACATTACCAAGGTCACAAGCGTTTCACCAAGTGAAAAAGGAAAAGAACTGTGGCTCGATTCTTTGAATCTGATATTTCACAAAGACCAAGAACTAATAGATTATGTCCAGAGCATTTGCGGATTAGCAGCCATTGGAAAAGTATATGTTGAAGCGCTGATTATTGCCTATGGTGACGGCGGAAATGGCAAGTCGACTTTCTGGAATTCAGTATCAAGGACTTTGGGCCTTTATTCTGGGAACTTATCGGCTGATACCCTGACGGTCGGATGCAAAAGAAACGTCAAACCAGAAATGGCAGAAATGAACGGAAAGAGACTGCTAATTGCCGCTGAAAGCCAAGAGGGAGCTAGACTCAACGATTCAACGGTCAAGCAGTTATGTTCAACTGATGATGTTTTTGCCGAGAAGAAATACAAGTCGCCTTTCAGTTTCAAGCCATGCCACACCTTGGTGCTTTATACCAATCACCTTCCAAGGGTGTCGGCCACAGATGATGGTGTCTGGCGCAGGCTTATAGTCATCCCTTTCAGCAGCAAACTCACAGGGAAGGGCGACATCAAAAACTATGGTGATTTTCTATACGAAAACGCAGGCGAATATATTCTTTCATGGATCATCGAAGGAGCAAAAAAAGTCATTGATGTCGGATTCAAGATATCGCCTCCAAAGTGCGTGCAAGATGCCATCAATGATTACAAGGAACAAAATGACTGGTTTCATCACTTTATAGAGGACTGCTGTGAAATAGACGCAGATTCTTTTGAGGGCTCAAATGACCTTTACACAGCTTATAGAAACTACTGTCTTCAGACGAATGAGTTTGTAAGAAGCACGGCAGATTTTTACGGAGAGCTTGAAAAACTCGGATGTACACGCTTCGTTGAAAAGAGAAAGCGATATTTTAAGGGAATTAAGTTAAATACCGAAAACGTCGATTTTATGGGTATTTTGGACTAAGCCAATAAGCCAGATGACAACCTCTACTATGTCTCTTCTATAACTTCCTCTAGGGGATATAAAAATAATGCCTAAGAGAAGTTACAGAACAGATGTTGTAGAGGTTGCACAAGGAGGAAAAAATGAATTTCAAAACATGGATTACCAAGCGTCATATTGATGATGATTCGCCAATCGGCGATTTAGCTAGAGACATAAGAGATGACGGAACTTTTACAGAGAAAAATAGCTTTTCTGGAATAAACAACTATTTAGATATGAACAACGCCTGTGACAGATGTATCGAAACATTCAAAAAGGCATGGGGTGAGTACACAAAATGGCAGAAGAGCAGAAATTAGAACAAAGACTCGTTCA
>DHDT01000010.1:0-1053 GCA_002399505.1 Caryophanales bacterium UBA4869
TAGATATAGCAGTCATCTTCTTTCTTAGTCATGACGGCTGAGAGACTGATGACGACGTCTTTTCCAATCAGAGAAACGATGTAGACAGTCTTGAAGTTATTGCCTTTCGCCATCTGTTCCTTGACGATACTGCGGACTTTCTGGCTGGTCTTGGCAAGCAATTCCGGATATTCGTTTCTTTCCAAGTCATTCTTGATTTTTTCCGCTTCTTTAAGGCCACCGCTAAGTGACTTCACATAGCCTTTGTTCGTATAGAAAAGCTCCATCCTCTTAGTGTAGATATGATACTTAAAGGCGATAACAGCACCTGGTATGTTATCGAGAATGTTATTCAGACTCCTGTCCTTTTCTTCGATAGTTTTAGATGTCTTCTTAGTCTTGTATAAGAAGATGACAGCCAATAGAAGAACTAAGACCAGAAGGAAGAGGATGATGATGACTGGGATGATGACATTCTTGTTGGCGTAGAAGAAGGATACCGGATTGTTAAGATAGGTGACTTCACCTGGATAATCGCTGTTGATCTTATCAACGCTGATACCGAACTGATCCATGACTCTCTTGTCGAATATACAGCTATAGGGAGCATAGCTTAATTCATACTTTGAAATATCACTGCCATAGGAAACATCCAAGATTATTCTGGCGGCCTCACAGGCCATGTCATAAAAGCTCACGACTACTCCGCCCATGATTCCGTTTCCGATGCCTAAGATAGAAGCCTTGTAGATGGGGATTTTGACATTGCCGTAGACAAAGTCAACACCTTCCTGCAAATCGTAGTCATGTCCGGAATAATCTTCCGTGACCATCAGATAAATAAGAATAGTGTCATTGTCGAGTTTAGATAAATCATCTGCAAAGTCCTCAAGAGGCTTGTCGCCGAAATTCATAATGCCAAGGGTGATATCACTGTAATATTTCTGACAGTCATAGAACTGTCTAGTCGACCCTAAACCGGAAGTCGTGTTGTCGCTGATTCCGACGATTTTCTTGGCACCGGGGTTGATCTTCCTGGCTAAGTCGATAGTGTTTTTCAGAGGAAGTGATTCC
>DHDT01000010.1:1146-1481 GCA_002399505.1 Caryophanales bacterium UBA4869
TTTTCAGAGGAAGTGATTCCATAATGCCGGTGATCAGTGGATTCAAGACGGCCTTCTTTGCAAGCTCCAGACTGTTGATGCCTTCAAAGACTACGGGAATATCCTTGAAAAGAGTCTCCTGATACTCCAAAACAAAATTCAGGGCGTCGTCATCAGCTGTAATGACATAGTCAAATTTTCCGACATTATCAGCATAATACTGAATATCGGATTTGACATTCTCTTTGACATCATCGTATTTCTTCATCTTGGTATCCATGAAGACATAGTCGATACTGGCCTCTCCGTTTAGGGTGTCACTGACACCGGAAAGCAGATAAGGGATACTGGCCCAG
>DHDT01000010.1:1566-2122 GCA_002399505.1 Caryophanales bacterium UBA4869
ACACTGACACCGGAAAGCAGATAGGGGATACTGGCCCAGGAATAAGAATAGGAAGAAAGAAGAAGAACATGAGGGTTTTCGACAATCGGTCTTTTAGGAGTCTGAGCAGTAGGAGTACCACAACCGGACAACATGAAAAGCATTAAGAAACACAGAGCTTTTTCAATCACCCCTCTGAGCTTGTTCATGCTATTACCTCTTAGTCTTTTTTGGTTAGGAAAGACAGCAAAGTCTTGAAAACGAGTTCGGGTTCAATAGGCTTTGTCATCTTCGCATTCATTCCGGAAGCCAGACATTCGTCTTTGTCTCCGACAAAGACATTTGCCGTCATCGCAATTATAGGTATCGTCTTAGCGTCATAACGCCTAAGAGATCTGATAGCTCTGGTCGCCTCTAATCCATCCATCACAGGCATTCTAACATCCATGAGGATGAAATCATAATAAAAAGGAACAGACTTTGAAAACATGTCTAATCCTTCTTTGCCATTATAAGCTATTTCCGACTTCATGCCTTTTTTATCTAAAAGCCTTTTCACGATTTCGGCATTGAGAGA
>DHDT01000010.1:2206-25714 GCA_002399505.1 Caryophanales bacterium UBA4869
GCATTGAGAGACTGATCATCGACTATCAATACCTTCTTGTCCTTGAGAAGGGCATAATCGGTATTTTCTTCTTTTCCTTTGTGAAGAGACCTGATCTGTTCTTTAGTCGCCAGAGGAATGACCATAGAGAAGGAGACAGTGGTACCATGACCTGGCTTGCTTCTGACATCGATCTTGCCGCCCATCTCCTCCACGATCTTTTTAGTGATGCTCATACCTAAGCCCGTTCCCTCGTATTGCTTGGCGGTGTTCTTTCTCTCCTGAGAGAAGGGATCGAAGATATGGGGGATGAATTCTGGGCTCATGCCAATGCCGTGGTCGATAACCTGGGTTTCATCTCTGACATAGGTATCAGTCGCCTCAACTCTTGAAATCTTCAAAGTGATCTCAGATTTGTCCTTAGAAAACTTGATGGCATTGGTGACAATATTGAGATAGACCTGAATCGCTCTCTGTTTGTCAATAAAGATCATAGTCTCATAAGGAGCTTCGATAACATAATTGATCTTGATATTCTTGCTGATAAGCAAAGGCTCGACAACGATTTTCAGTGAATCAAATATCTCTTTGCTCGAGCAGACAATCGGATGCAGAGCAAAACTTCCGTTATCGATCTTGCTCATATCGAGAGTGTCATTGACAAGGGTCAGAAGATAATCGGCGGATACCTGAAGCTTCGAGATATCTGATAAGAGAGTCAGGTCTGATGTCTCTCCTTTCATCAGGGCGGCTAGACCGATGATTCCGTTAAGCGGGGTTCGCATGTCGTGACTGACAACGGAGAGGAAGTCAGACTTGGCCTTGTTGGAGGCCTCAAGCTCAAAGGCCTTCTTCTCCTTCTCCTGAAGTTTAGTTTCATTGGTGATATCGCTGATGACGGCATAATAGATATAGCAGTCATCTTCTTTTTTCGTCATAACGGCCGAAAATTCAGTTATCGAAAAAGCGGAGAAGACAGTCGACTTGCAGACAGCTTTGAAGTTTTCGCCTTTTTCAAGTTTCCGGTCGATATTGTCCAGGACTGAAGAAGGAGTAAGGTCGAGAAGTGAGCGATAATCGCTGATCTCAATTCTGCTCTTCAGATCTTCTGCTTCATTAATTCCGCCAGGAAGTGACTTCAAAAAGCCCTGATTGTTATAAAACATCTCAATCTTCTTAGTATAAATATGATACCTAAAGGCGATGACACCACCAGGGATATTATCGAGAATATCATTCAGGTTCTTATCTTTTTCTTCAATAGTCTTAGTTGTCTTTCTGGTCTTGAAAAGCAAGACCAGACTCAAGATCAGCAAGACTATCAAAAGGAAGATGATGATGATAACAGGAATAATCACTCCCTTATTGGCGGCGAAGAAAGAGATAGGATTATTCAGGTAGGTTACCTCTCCCTCATAGCTTTCATTGATCTTATCGATGCTGATTGAAAACTCATCCATGATGTGTTTGTCAAAGACGCAGTAATATGGGGCATTTTTTAAAGTGTAGGAAGAGATATCAGCTCCGGCTGACAACTCGAGAATAATCTGGGCGGCATCGCTTGCCATATGACCGAAATTGATGGTCACTCCTCCCATGATTCCTTTTCCGACTCCCAGTTCATCCGCTTTATAGATAGGAATCTGAGCGTGACGATAGACAAAGGAAACACCTTCGCTCAAAGAATAGTTGTTTCCGTAGCTGTCTTTGTTCATGCTCATAAACAAAAGGATAGTGTCATCGGTATAACTGGCGATCTTCTCACCAAAATCAGTCAGTTCTCCTTCATCAGAATTGATGACTGTGAATGGCATTTCAGGAAAGTTTTCCTGACAGTTCAAAAATTGATGAGAATAACCAACTCCCGAAATACCAGTATCACTGATGCCGACTACTTTCTTGGCTTTGGGATTGATCTTCTTTGCCAGTTTTATAGTGTCGTTGATCGGAGAATCTTCGATGATTCCGGTTATATAGGGATTGCGTACAGCGGTCTCGGCTAAGAGAGCATTGTTGATGCCTTCAAAGACGATAGGAATGTTTTTGAATAAAGCCTCCTGATATTCCAAAACAAAGGTCAGGGCATCATCGTCAGCTGCCAAAACAAAATCAAAAGCACCGGAATGGTCTACATAATAGACGATTTCCTCTTTCACCTTCTCTTTGATGTCGTTATAGGCTTTGACTTTGGTATCCATGAAGACATAATCGATATTGGCGTGTCGGTCTAATACAGTCGAAACACCGGAAAGAAGAAGGGGAACACTGTCCCAGCTATAGCCATAAGAAGAAAGCAGAAGGACATGGGGATTGTTTCCGCTTGGTGTTTCGATCGTGACTCCACTCGCAGTTTGAGCACAGCCACTTAAAAAGAACACTAAGAAAAAAGAAAAGACTCTTCGAAAGAAATATCTCAGTTTAGACATCTTCAATTCCTTTTCTTCTTTTTCTTAAGAAAAGAAACCAGAGTCTGGAAGACGAGATTAGGTTCGATAGGCTTGGTGAGCTTGAAATCCATGCCCGCCTCCATGCAATCATCCTTTTCCGAAGAGAAGGCATTGGCAGTCATGGCGATAATCGGTATAGTCTTAGCATCTTTTCTTCTGGAATTCCTGATCATTCTCGTACACTCTAAACCGTCGATATTAGGCATTCTGACATCCATGAGAATGAAATCAAAATAGGAGACTGGCATCTTCTTATAGATATCAAAGCATTCTTTTCCGTCAAAGGCCTGAGTGACTAGAAGGCCCTTGGTTTCCAAGATCTTCGCTCCTATCTTCATATTGATTTCATTGTCTTCGGCCATCAGAACTCTCTTACCTTTAAGAAGGGTGAAATCAACACAGACCTCGTGGCTTTCAGATGCTTTGATATCTTTGCTGTCAGCCAGTTTCATGACGGTATGGACAATGACCTCTGTCCCTTTGCCAAGCTGACTATGGACTTCAAGTCCGCCGCCCATCTTCTGAGCCAGATAATAAGCGATTGAAAGGCCTAAACCCGTGCCCTGGATATTGGTATAGCCTTTTTGATTTTCCTGAGAGAAGGGAACAAAGAGATTCTTTTGGAATTCCTTGCTCATGCCAATGCCGTTATCGATGATATGGCATTTCAAGTCAACATAGCCGTTAGGTAAAGGCGTGCCTTCAGTGAAATGGGTTATCTTGCCTCCCGGAGGAGTATATTTGACCGCGTTTGAAAAGATATTGAAGAAGAGCTGTTCATAACGGACCTTGTCAGCCATGATCAAAGGAGCGTCTTTATCGTCCTGAAGATCAAAAGAGATATTCTTATCGATGCATAAAGGCTTGATGACAGAATTCATAGCGTGATAAAACTCAGAATAAGGATAAGGAACCGGATGGAGGACCATCTTGCCTTTTTCTATCTGCGACATATCGAGAACATCGTTGATAAGACCTAAGAGGAAATGGCCAGAAGAATTGATATCGACAATATTCTCCAGCACCTCTTTGGAAAGGGATTCCTTCTTATCCAATAAGAGAGCGGCTGAACCGAGTATGCAGTTAAGCGGTGTTCTCATATCGTGACTCATATTAGATAAGAACTCTGTTTTAGACTTATTTGCCGTATTAGCACTTTCTAAAGCATCTTGAAGTTTTTTCTGATTCTCCAAGTCTTTCTTATAAGTATCAGTGATATCACGTCTTGAAATCAGTATCGTTTCATGAGACTTGTCAAGATAGCCGGCCTTCGTCCTCTTTCTTCGAGTGACTCCGTTTTTATCGACAGTGAAACCGATGACGACTAACTCATCTTCTTTGGCCAGGCTTTCTTTCAGTTTCTTCAGATTATATACATTAGCCAACAAGGCTTTATATTCTTCGGTGTCATCGGAGAAGATATCCTTCTTCAGAAAATTATTTACGTTGTCCGGACTGAGATCCTTGTTGTTCTTGATAGAGTCACCTCCCAAAAACAGACGGGCCATGCCGGTATGAGTATCGACAGAGACTATAAAGTCATATTCGTCGCTGATAACTCGTTCTTTGATCAGTGCTTCTCTCTTGCTGTAGTCAATGTCATAGACATAGACATTGTTCATTATCTTTTTGCCGTCAGAAGAACGGATAAGATAGCGGACTATCTTAATCCATCTCATATTGCCGGCATAATCTTTGACTTTGACTTCAATAGACTTCTCCTTCTGTCCCTTTTTAAGTTCTGCCTTGGCTATACGGATATTGGAAAACCGGTCAAACATCAGTTTATCGGACCTTAAAGGAATAGAATCTGACAGTTTCTTCATGACATAGAAGCCATCCATATTAGGAATGATGTGCTTTTTCTTGTCTCTTAGAGAATCGCTGTAGTGAATAAGCTCGCCTGAATGGAATTCATAGGCGGCAATGATGATAGCCCCTTTTTCCAGAGACTGTCTGACTGCTACTTCCCTCCGATATTCGCCTTCTAATACCCTGTTGGATTCTTCGATGGCAAAACGGGCTTTGACAGCTTCCGTAACTTCGCTGAAGGTAGCAAAGATGGTAACTAGATTATTCTCTCTTCTGATGAGCTTTGCCGTCATTCTGATCCACAGATACTGCCGGTCTTTGCCTACGAGGTTTCGATATTCGACGACGGACATCTTTTTCTTTCCGGATATGATGTCGCTGAAGCACTTTAGATATTTGCTCTGATCCTCAAGGTAGACGTCACTCAGAAGTCGATCAGGGTAATATTCAGTATGTATAGTACGATTTTCTCTGATCATCGTGTAAAAACCGTCATTGATGAAGATATCTTTGATTTCTTTTCCCGTGAATCTGAAAATGCAGATACCGCCTGGGATCTTACTGATAACTTCATCGACCGAGGCTTTCTTTTTATGTTCTTCGGTTTCGTCACTGACATAGATCACATAGCATTCAGTGTCATTCCAAAGAAGCTTCTTGGCCCGTATAGAGAAATACCGACTGCCAGATTTCTTATGAAATTCGCTGTATTTCTCAAAAGACAGGTTTTCTATCTCCTGAGAATTCAGCAGTTTCTGATCACTGCTGACAAACTTATCAAGTTTTTTTCCGGACATGAGATCATTGGCATTGAGACTGAAGAAATCAGCCATGATGTCATTGCAGTAGACAATCTTGTCTTCTTTGACCTCTCCGACATAGATGCCCACATCGGCATCAAAGAGAAGACCGCGATAAAACTCATTTTGAAGAGAGGGAATAGTAAAGACGGTATAGAAAAGAGGAGCATCCGCATTGTTATTTCTGATAATAACACTGGATATGTGAATCCAGATGATAGAGCCGTCTTTTCCTTTGAATCTCTTGATCGTAGACAAAGTTCGGTGTTTGCCGATAGCATCCTCAACTTCATCGGTGAGACCTTGAACATCCGAATGATAGACAAAGGAAGATATCAACTCATTCTGATCTACCAAAGCCTTCATTTCCTCATCAGAATAGCCTAATAGCTTGCTAAGTCCGTGACTGAAGAAAGAGCATTTCAGTTTCCTGTCATAATTGAGAATGGCAATACCACCGGGTAGTTCATTGACAATAGTCTGCATGATGATGGATTTTTGCTTTTCTTCGTTGACGTCCTGAATGATGCCAATCGATCTGGTCTGCTCATTTTTCGCATTGAAATAAATCAGATTGATAAGACGACAATAACAAAATGAGCCATCCCTGAGCTTGAGACGGGCAAGACATTCCACATTTTCTTTTCCTTTTCTGATATCTGATAGAAAAGAATTGATAATTGAAGTATCGTCAAGATGAAACCAGTCCTTATGAATGCTGTCTGTGAAGACATCCAAAGGCAGATAATCAGAGACGATATACTTCTTCATCGTATCGCTGACAAAGTATTTCTCAGTGTTGTTGTCGTAGTCGAAGACATCAGCCTTCAGTTGTTTGACAGTCAGAGCATAACGCTTGGCTTCAATTTCTTTTTTGGCATTGTCATTGATGCTTTCAGTAATATCAGAAACTATTGAAACCAAAAGAAAGTCTGTCTTACCTGTCTTTAAGACGTTCGAGTGTCGATTGAGCCAGACAGCAGTGCCGTCCGGTCTTGTAAGCTTATAGACAAGTTCCTGAGGAAGGCCTGTCTTAAAGGCCCTTTGAATCATCTGAGCCGTTTCTTCTCTGGTCTTGTCAGAGACTAATTGACGATCATACTTCTCAGGATCTAAATCATATATCTCCTTCTTCATTCCGATCATCTTATAGAAAGCTTTATTTGAATAATAGATGCTTTCATGTCCATTGGAAATCTTGATGATCGATATCGAGCTTTCCAGATAATCAGCGATGAAATTCAGCTTCTGAGAGCTGTCTTTTTCCTGTGTTATATCGACAAAAGTACCAAAAGCATATTCTTTGCCATAGAGAGTGATTGGAGAAAGACTAAGCTTGATCCAGGCATATTCGCCGTTCTTTTTTACGATACGATATTCAGACTCGGAAATTCTCTGGTTCTTTTCGAACTTCTTTTCCTGTCTCGTGACTGCATCCTGATCTTCTTCCATGATGAGCTTGGAATAGTCGGTCCCGATAAGACCGGCAGTCTCTTCGGGAGAATAACCGATAAGCTCATAATAAGCCTCATTAAAGAAAACACCCTGGCGAGAAGCAAACTCAAAGATTCCAATTCCGCAAGGTGCCTTATCTAAAACATCAGTCAGCTGTTTAGGAAGAACGTCATTCTGTGACATGTATTGTCTTTCCTTTACGCATCTCTGCTCTTTTGATTTTACCACAAAATGACGTAAAGAAAAAAGGCATGGCCGCAAGAGCCATGCCTTATTAGCTTATTAATATTCGACGACGTTGATATTGCGAAGAAGAATCGCTCTCTTCTGTTCGTCTTTGATAGTGGCAAGTTTTGTAGCAGAGACAACCGAGATCCAGTTTTGAACATAGGAAGGATCAGTATCGCTCTTCTTGCAGAAATCCTTCAGATAGATGCTGGCTGCCTTCTCATCGCCTTCAAGAACCAGAAGCAGATAAGTCATAGCGGCATCAGCGGAGGCATTGCCCCTGGTTGCATGAGCCCAATCGAGGATATAGGCCTTATCTCCTTCTAAGATGATATTGTTGGGAGCTAAGTCGCCGTGGCAGAATTTGTAGTGGTTAGGCATCTTTTCGAGTCTGACATTCAAGTCATAGCGAGTAGTGGCGTCAAGACCTGAATTTGTGATGTATTTGTTAAGCTTGTCCTTGAGCTTAGGAAGTTTCAGATTATCGGTGAGATGAGAGAGAAGACTGATCTGAATGGAAACCAGCTTGTCGATATACTTTTTCTTGTTGGCAGGATCTTTTTCCATCAGCTGAGCCAGAGTCTCGCCTTTGATTTCCTCAGAGGCGATAGCCCAGTCAGAACCGACGGGGAATACCGAATAGACTTTTGGGGCATTGAATCCAAGTTCCAGAGCATAGGCCTGATTCATCGCCTCGCTCAAAACAGAACTTTCGGAATAGAACTTATGATCGAAGACTTTGGTGACTACGCCGTCTTTGCGGTAAATCTTCTTGTTGTTTCTCTCAACAAACAATTCACCTAAATCTGCAGCATTCTTGTTCATATTTCAATTGCTCCTTATCTTAGCTGCTCTTCTTTGCAGAAGGCTTGCTATACTTCTTATCATACACGTTTTCGCCGTAATATGCCTTAAGATATATTTCTTTGATTTCACTTATGAGAGGATAACGGGGGTTAGCACCGGTGCACTGATCATTAAAGGCATTCTCGCTCATCTCATCAAGCGTGAGCATGAAGTCGTCTTCTTTGATTCCAGCTTCCTTTATAGTGAGAGGAAGTTCGATTTCTTTCTTAAGAGCATCGATCTTATTGATAAGCTTCTTAAACTTTTCCTGATCAGTCTTGCCGGTTATTCCAAGCATCTCAGCTACTTCACAGTATCTTCTCAAAGTATGAGGATACTTATACTGAGGGAAGGTTCCCATCTTAGTGGGGACTTCTCCGGCATTGAACTTCATGACTTCATCGAGCATGAGTTCGACACAGACACCATGAGGAAGATGATGATAGGCACCAAGCTTATGACCGCAGGAGTGGTCAATACCTAAGAAGGCATTGGCAAAAGCCATACCGGCCATAGTGGCAGCATGGGCCATATGCTCACGGGCCTCAGCATCAGAGCCTAAGTTCTTATAGGCACGGGGAAGATAGGCAAAGATCTCGCTGATTCCTTCCTTAGCCAAGGCATCGGTGAAGGGAGTGGCATACATAGAAGCATAAGCCTCAAGACAATGAGTGAGGGCATCGATACCGGAAGCTCTGGTCAGACCCTTAGGAATGTTGAGCATCAAATCAGAATCGATGATAGCCATCGAAGGCATGAGTTCATAGTCGGTGATAGGATATTTTGTTCCGTCTCTCTGATCGGTGATGATAGCAAAAGGAGTGACCTCAGAACCAGTTCCGGCGGTAGTCGGAACACAGACTAACATCGCCTTGTCTCCCATTCTGGGGAAGGAGATGACTCTCTTTCTGATATCCATGAAATCCATGGCCATATCAGTGAAGTCAACTTCCGGATGTTCGTATAAGACCCACATGATCTTAGCGGCATCCATCGGGCTGCCGCCGCCTAAAGCGATGATGGCATCAGGCATAAAGGAAGAACAGAGTCTGGCACCTTCTTCAGCGCAGGCCAGAGTCGGATCAGGAGCGACGTCAGAGAAAACTTCAGTCTGAATACCGAAAGAATCCAAGACTTCAGTGACTCTCTTGGAGAATCCAGATTCATAAAGGAACTTATCAGTGACGACTAATACTCTCTTGCGATTATAGACAGTCTTAAGCTCCTCTAAGGCCTTGGACAGACATCCAGGCTTGAAGAAGACCTTACTAGGTGTTCTGAACCAAAGCATGTTTTCTCTCCTTTTAGCTACCGTCTTGACATTAAGAAGCTGCTTGACTCCGACGTTCTCGGAAACGGAGTTGCCGCCCCAGGAACCACATCCCAAAGTAAGAGAAGGTGCAATACGGAAGTTGTAAAGATCGCCGATACCGCCCAAAGATGAAGGGGTATTGATAAGAACACGGCAGGTCTTCATCTTAAGAGCGAACTCATCGATATGATCTTTTGCCAGTCTCTCGTCCGCATATAAGTCAGCGGTATGACCATAACCGCCGTCTTTGACTAAAATGGTTGCCTTATTTAAGGCATCTTCAAAATCCAGAGCGCTGTATAAGGCTAAGACCGGGCAGAGCTTTTCGTGAGCAAACTCTTCGGATTTGTCAACCTTGGTGACTTCTCCGATAAGAAGCTTAGTCTCTTCGGGAACTTCAAAACCGGCCATCCTGGCGATGATATAGGCAGGCTGACCGACAACCTTGGCATTGGTGGAACCATTGATGATAATGGTCTTTCTGACTTTATCGAGCTCAGTTGCTGAAAGGAAATGAGCACCGCGATACTTGAATTCGGCTTTGACCTCCTCATAGACATCATTGACTGCGATGACTGAGTTTTCAGAGGCACAGATCATTCCGTTATCAAAAGTCTTAGAATGAATGACCGATGAGACAGCCATCTGGACATCAGCGGTTGTGTCGATGATGCAGGGAGCATTTCCAGGGCCGACACCGATAGCAGGCTTGCCGCTTGAATAAGCAGCAGTGACCATACCGGGACCGCCGGTTGCCAAAATGCAGTCACAGGACTTCATGAGCTGATTTGATAATTCGATAGAAGGTACAGCTATCCAACTGATAATGCCTTCCGGAGCACCGGCTTTGACAGCAGCCTCTAAAATGATCTTAGCGGCGTGAATAGTGCAGTTCTTGGCACGGGGATGAGGTGAGAAGATGATTCCGTTTCTGGTCTTGAGAGCCAAAAGAGATTTGAAGATTGCAGTAGAAGTAGGATTGGTGCAGGGCACGATACCAGCTAAGACACCGATAGGCTCAGCGATTCTCTCATAACCCATATCCTCATCGTTTTCGATGACTCCACAGGTCTTGCTATCTTTATATTTGTTATAAATGTACTCGGCGGCAAAATGATTCTTGATGACCTTGTCTTCAAGAACACCCATGCCAGTCTCAGCTACGGCTTCCTTAGCCAAAGGTATACGAACCTTGTTAGCGGCTATAGCGGCTGCCTGAAAAATCTTATCTACCTGTTCTTGAGTGTAAGTAGCAAATACTTCCTGAGCCTTTCTGACATTTTCGATCAGAAGAGCCAGATCACTGCTTGCCTGCTGTTGTTGATTAATATCCATATAGTGGACCTCCGTTCACACCATAAAGTATACGCAAAGTGCGTGTTTTTGTAAACTAATAGTGAGTATTTTGAGCGTTTCTACTTAATTATTGCTCATATGAAGTGCGGATTTGCGTAGCGTGCGCAAAATGCAATCATATAAAAAGAACCGATGATTACATTTGCCGTTTTATGTATTCAACACCGAAATCAAAGAAAAATCATTATCGACTATAGGCAAAGATAGAATCAAGGACTGATTTGCTTATTCCTTATATATACCTTATTAGCTTATGATATGAGTCGCGTCTTCTGTATTCGAATAGATAATCAGGTCCTTGCAGTTTGAAGTGATGTTCTCAATCGTAGTCGAAGAAGTGTTTTCGGAAAGAGTCACACTGTTTGTAATAGTTGGATCGGCCGGAGTTCCGACAGAGAATATCCTTTTGCCTTTCTTTTTTGGTACTTTCATTATAACTATGTTTGTCTTTTTTCCTTTGCTTTAATAATATGAGAAACAAGACTTCAGTGCTGCAAAAACCATATAAACCATAATATTAGGAATATTTATAGACAATTTACAGGTTCTAATAAAGACTAGTCAATGGAATAGACACCTAAGACTTAGTTTTAGATTTCTTTTTTCTGAATAAACGAAAACCAGATATTTATTAATCTCATTCCAACTTAAAGTCCAGATATAAAAAGAAAGACTCCTTCTTCTTTATGGTATTATAAAGCCGATAGATATCACTAGTCTTCAACAGACAAAATAGAAGAAGTTTTTATTGAATATACAATTCTATTATGCTATTCTTTATAGGCACGTTTTTATAAGCATAAGCTAGAAAACCGCATAGGAGGATACCTATATGTCAAGAAAATGCCCTATCACCGGAAAAGGACCGATGTCTGGAAGTAATGTCTCTCATTCAATGAGACATACCCGCCGTAGATGGAATGTCAACCTTCAGAAGGTTACCATTGTCGTCAACGGTCAGAAACAGAAAGTCCGTATCTCTACTTCTGCCTTACGCACTCTGAGAAAGAATGCCAAGGCTGTTTCAGTTGCCCCTAAGGCTGCTGAAGTCAAAGAAGAAGTAAAGACCGAAGCTGTAGCTGCTTAAGCGAAGACTAAAGTCTGAACTTAGGTACTAATTTTTATCTTTATTTAACTAAAGACTGCTGAAAAGCAGTCTTTTCTTGTGTTTTCCCCGTCCATTGTACTTATAATCTAACAAAGGACTGTATTCATATGATAAAAATCGATGAATTATGGAAAGGCTATAGATTAGAAGGATCAAAAGACGAATGTGTTTTTCTGATCCACGGTTTTTCCGGAACGGCAGCTGAACTATATCCGGTGGGTAAATATCTTTCTCTCCGAGAATACAGTATCGTCGCTCCCCAGATTGTCGGTCATACCCGTTTCATGGAAGACTTGAAGAAAACCGATTACAAAGACTGGTTAGAATCAGTTCAGGAAGAATACCGAAAAATCAGAGCTGAATTTCCAAAAGTCTATGTTCTGGGAATTTCCATGGGCGGAACCTTGGCCTGCATACTTGAAGAAACAGAAAAAGACAAACCTGATGCCTTAGTTCTTTATGAGCCTTGCTTAGTAATCAAGAATCCTCTTGCCTATCTGGCCGGTTTCCTTTCCCTCTTCGTCAAGAAGATCAGCTGGGAGCCTATGAAGCTTCCTTATGATAACAGTCAATATATTCAAAATCCACGCGGCTACTACACCATCGAATTGGAAAGCTTAGCCAAACTAGCTAAGTTGGCAATGAAGAATATCAAAGAAGTAAAATGCCCTTTTCAATGCTATTATTCCCTCAAAGATGAGCTTATAAGCTATAGAGGAATAAAGGCCTTATTTAAAAAGTCTTCATCAAAAGACAAAAATCTTTATCTGTTATCTGATTCCAAACATATGATAAATGTTCTTGATGACTCGCCTAAAGTCTTCCTCAATACTTATCGTTATCTGCAGAGTCTGAAAATAGAAAAATAGAACAAAAAGGGCTTCGGTTTCCCGAAGCTCTTTTGTTTTCAGTTGACAGTCACGAAGTTTCCGATGATGACATTGACGAAGAGAAGAAGAACAGCGACAGCCATCAAAATCAAAAAGATCCACTCATACATGGCTAACCAGTTGATCTTCGGTTTGACATAGATCGTCTTACCGTTTTCTTCGGCTTTCTCCATCTTGAACCAGGAGAAGAGCTTAGGATTGAAGGTCGAGAAGAAAGTGATGAAGCCGACGATTCCGATGATGATGCAGATAACCCTGTTGACAAGCTGAGGATTGTAATTAGGACAGGGGAAGTGATTGATGAACATATAGAGAATCGAAGAGAGGGAGAAGAGAAGGAAACTGCTGATTGCCAGAATGATATGAGGCTTATAGGCAGAAAGAGGAATGATATTGCTAAGACCGAGACAGAGGAAGGAAAGAGCAAAGGATATACCGAGGATCAAGGCAAAGCTTCCGCCCAGGAAAGAAAAGTAGAAAATGACGCCAAGGCCGCCCAGAAGAACAGCTAATCCTAAAAAGGAATAGAGGAATATTCTGAAGAATCTCGGAAAAGAAGAATAATACTGATAGGGGAAAGAATTGCGCATATGATTTCTGTCTTCTTTTCCAAGAAAGGAGTTGAAACAGAATATACAGACGAAATATGCGAGAATACTGGCAAAAGAGCAGATAAGGAATCCGCTGGCTAATGATGCAGTCATATAGTATTCCTCCTCAAAGACTTTCTGATTTTGCAAAGAGCTTCTTCTCTGCTAAGAGCAGAAAAATAATATGATCCGGCAACCAGATAGTCTACACCCTTAGAATAGCACAAAGGTCCGGTTATATCATTAATTCCGCCATCGACTCCGATGAAGAATTTTAGTCCGCTCTGCTTTCTATATAAATCAAGACGGCTGATCTTGTTTTCAGTACCCTGAATATAGGACTGACCGCCTTTTCCGGGAACGACAGACATGATAAGGAAGAAGTCAAAAAGATTAGCCAGGTTGATTCCCATCTGAACATCAGTCTCAGGAGAAAGAGCCAGACCAAGTCTGACATCGGGATGTTCTCTCCTTATAGCCTGAACCTCAATGAGATCGCTGACTTTCATGGCTTCATAGTGGAAAGAAATTTCCTTGGCACCAAGAGCAATAAAACGTCTGACCTGTTTCATCGGATTGATGACCATCAGATGGACATCAAAAGCTATTTTTCCTTCATAGGCCTTTGCTATCTTCTTGTATAAAGGCTCGCCAAAGGAAATATCATCGACAAATGAGCCGTCCATAACGTCAAAATGACAGTCGGTGATACCTAAGGATACCATCTCGTCGATGTCTCTTTGCAAGTTGACAAAGTCAGCTGACAGAAGAGACGGTCTTATTACAGTTTCTTTTTCCATATATCGTTTGCTTTCACTTCTTCATTTATTTTAACGTAATTCAGATAAGAATCTTCAGAAAGTTCATCTTCTTCGACAGACTTGATGATTTCACAGCCTTTGGTTTTGGGAAGATGGAGGCAGTCTTTGAATTTGCAGTTCCCGTAATTGCTTTCAAAGCCAGGGAAAAAGACAGCTAAATCAGCGGGTTTCATATCAGTAAGCTTCAAATCAGAGAAGCCGGCTGTATCAAAGAGGAATCCATCGTTATAGGGAAGGAGGACAACTTCCTTAGTCGTATGACGACCTCTTCCATAGGCGATGTTCAAAGAATCGACCTTTCTTCTAAAGTCAGGATCGATGCTATTTAAAAGAGAAGACTTACCGACACCTGTCTGTCCGACAAAAGCCACAGTCTTAGAGGTGATAAACTCCAGAAGAGAGGGGAAATCGAAAGAAGTTTTCTTATGAGCGTCGACAAAGAATACCGGATAGCCGAGTCTCTCATAATAAGAAAGCCTGGTTCTGAGCTTTTTGATTTCTGTCTTAGTTAGCAAGTCAGCTTTGGTGATGCAGATAGCCGACTTGACGGAACTGAAATTTACAAGACTGAGGAATTTATCAAGAAGATAGGAAGAGAAGGCGGGTTCTTTAGCCGAGACTAGAATCAATACCCAGTCAGGATTGGCAAGGCGGGGTCTTTTCAAGAGAGCATTTCTCTCTTGAAGCGAGCAGATGAATCCATCATCGTCAAGACTGACAAAATCACCGACTAGGAGGGTGCCTTCCTTAAAGACAAGTTTACCTCTGATCTTGTGAATAGAGATTGAAGAATCAGTAAAAGAGAATAGAGAATAGCCCTGAGATCCAGACGATAATACACGATAAAGAGAACTAGACATCTTTTATATATCCATACCTATTTGGCAGCCTTATTAGTCTTCTTGAGGGCTTTCTTCCGAGCCTTTTCAGCTTTCTTGTCTTCATTGTCCGGTGAATTTGGATGGAGAAGATTATAAATCCAGCTATGAGGTTTCTTATCGAGGCGATCAGGGTTCTTCAAAAGAAGTTCGACATCTTTTCTCATGTCATCAGCAGAAGAATAACGTTCAAGCGGATTCTTCATGCAGGCTTTGTAAATGATATTCTCAATGCATTCAGGAGTACGGGGATTGTATTTCTTGATGGAAGGGAAAGGTTCTCTGATATGCATCAGGGCCACATTGACAGCGGAATCGGAATCAAAAGGAACACGGCCAGTTATCAGTTCAAAGAAAGTGATTCCCATCGAATAGATATCGCTTCTTTCGCTGGCAGGGTTGCCCTGACTGATTTCGGGAGCCAGGTAATGAACAGAGCCGATGACGACTTCTGATCGAGTGACGTGAGAGGCATTTTGAAAAGTGGCTATGCCAAAATCACCCAGTTTCAAAGTGCCGTCCTGAGTAAGGAAGATATTCTGAGGTTTGATATCACGATGGATGACACCGCGGGAATGAGCGTACATGACAGCTGAGCAAAGCTGATACATGATGTCCAAAGCTTCCAAAAATGAAAATTTGCCTCTGACATCCAAGACCTGTCTCAATGTCTGTCCGTTGATAAATTCGTTGACCATATAGGGAAGACCCTGGTAAGTTCCCACATTGACAACTTTGACAATGTTCTGGTGGTTGAGACTGGCAGCAGCTCTCGCTTCTCTTTCAAAGCGGGAGAGATTAGTCTTGTTGGTTGCCGTCTCCGGTTTCATCATCTTGACTGCCACGTCCTTATCAGTGATAAGGTCGTGAGCCTTATAGACGATGGCCATTCCGCCTTCACCTAAAACATCGATGATCTTATATCTGTCGTCAATGATTTCATTCTTTCTGTGCAAGCTAGAATCCATATCATTCACCCATTATAGAAACGGCAATGTTGTCGTTTCCGCCGGCATCTAAGGCCATTTTGATCAAAGTGTCAGCTTTGGCCTGGACATCAAGTCCTTTATCGGAAAGGACTTTGGCGATATCTTCATCACTGACCATGTTATAAAGACCGTCAGAACAGAGAAGAAGAATAGAATAAGAGGAATTATCGATGATCTTGTCCTGAATCTCCGAGACGTCAGGATTGATTCCGACCGCATTGATGAGCATGTTCTTCTGAGGATGGCTCTGCATCTCTTTTTTCGAAATACGTCCGTTTTCATAAAGGAGTTCGACGTAAGACTGATCGATTGTCTGACGGACAAGACCTGAGTCTTGTGAATAGGAATAGCAGCGGCTGTCCCCGAGATTGATGACATATGTGCCGTCAATTCCTCTTAAAGCAGCGACGACTGTGGTTCCCATCTCTTCAAACTCACCGGTGGCAAAAGACATTTTATAGATATTTTTGTTGGCTTTCTTGATGGCCTTCTTCGTCATTCTTTTGGCTGAGGAAGATGAAAGACGATGACGGTTAGAGGCAAAAGTTATCGACAGAGTGTCGACTACTTCCTTCGAGGCAACTTCACCTTTTCGGTGTCCGCCCATGCCGTCAGCGACAACTAAAAGAGTTCCATACTGAGTAGAACCGGCATAGGCCATGTCTTCGTTGTTATGCCGCCGACAGCCGATGTTGCTGACCGCGGCTATATTTTTCTTTTTCAAGTTATCGTTTGACATATTTTGCTCTCAGCTGGCCGCAGGCAGCATCGATATCACTGCCGAATTCTTTTCGGATTGTCGACTTGACTCCTTTCTGAAGAAGGAAATTATGGAAATAGAAGACGTTCTCATCGGGACTTCTTCTAAAGCCGTTTTCCATGACGGGATTATAGGGAATAAGATTGACAAAACCATGAGTGGGGGCGATGAGGTTATATAATTCTCGGGCCTGGGTGACAGAATCGTTGACGTCCTTGATGAGAATATATTCGAAAGTGACCTGTCTGCCGCTGTTTTTCTCATACTGCATGATAGCAGGTATCAGCTTTTCAAGCGGATAGGCCTTATTGATCGGCATCAATAAGTCACGGAGTTTGTTATTGGGAGCGTGAAGAGAGATAGCCAGGTTGACCTGCAGGCCTTCTTTGGCAAACTTGAGAATGCCAGGTACAATGCCGCAGGTAGAAACAGTGATATGACGGGCTCCGATATCAATGCCGAATGGAGAATTGATGTTCCTGATAAAAGAGAGGACATTATCGTAGTTGTCAAAAGGTTCACCCGTTCCCATGATGACCACGTGAGTCACATGGAAATTAGGACTTTTCTTTCTCAAATAGCAATCAAAAGCCAGAACCTGTCCTAACATCTCGTGAGGGAGAAGATTTCTCTTCTTCTTCAAAAGACCGGAAGCACAGAAGGCACAGCCCATATTGCAGCCGACTTCTGAACTGACGCAGACTGAATATCCGTAGACATAATGCATGAGAACAGACTCAACTTCCTGTCCGTCATCAAGCTTGAAAAGACATTTGACAGTCCCGTCTCTTGATTCCTGCATGACTGAGGCTTTGGGAAGAGAGAATTCGAATTCCTTCTTCATGACTTCGCGGAAATCCTTGGAGACATCAGTCATATCGTCAAAAGAAGAGGCGTTTTTCTTATAAAGCCAGGAAAAAATCTGTTTTGAACGATATTTGGATTGTCCGAGCTGTTCCATTTTAACCGTCAGTTCATCTAAAGAATAAGAATAGATACTTTTCATTAATTTCTCCTTAGAAGTGCGTAATATCCACCATCAGAATCATAATCCATCGGAAGAACGGTCTCTTCTTCGACTAAGGAGAATTCTTTTCTCCTCTTCAGGAAACTGCGGACGACATTCTTAGTCTCATCATCGAGAAGAGAGTGATTGATGAAGAGGAGATTGGCACCCTTGGCGACAAACTCCGAGCATTCCATCAAGTCATAGTCCATCTCTTTGATAAGAGAACTGACATATTCCTTAGATCTTGTAATCAATAAACCGGGATCTCTTCTGAGCATGCCGATACGAGAATCATTTCCCTGATAGACAACGGTATCGAAGGAATCAAACTTGTAATAGGTCTTCAAAAGTGAAATCTTCACCGGTATCGGATAAGCGTCATTCAGATCAAAGTGTTTTTTCATATCCATGGCCAGACGATACATCTGGGGGTCAGCATAATTGATGACAACCTTGGCACCGACTTGGTCCTTGGTCTTCAATCCAAAATAGACAGTCGGAGTGGGAAGACGGAAACCAGACAGAAGAATCTTAGCTGAAAGAGCAGGTATCTCCAAACGGCTGAAAGCCTTGGCTGTAACTAAATCGATAGGATAAAGCTTGTTTTCCTTTACTTCCGGAAGATTGACAAGAGAATGTTCTCCTAAGACTTTATAGACTTTGGAGCCGTCATCAAAAGTATAGGAAGCAAATCTTTCATCATCCTTAAAGGTATCGGGAGAGACCACCTTGGTATTAAGAGCTAAGAAAGAAGTCGGGCGAGCGTGTAAAGACGCAATGGCCTTCAGACCTCTCTCCTGACCGTATTTCTTAGTGAGCTCCCTGATATAGCCTTCATCAGCTTCCAGAGAAAGGGAATAGAAGGCATTAGGGAATTCCTTGATGTTTTCCGGAATCACAAAAGGCTTGAGGCTGGCTTTAAGAAGAACTTCAAAATCGGAATTCGGGTCACCTTCGAGACTCAAAGTCTCATGGGTGTCGATATACGATGACTTGAGTTCATCGCTGGATGTAGAAGGAGTTCTCAAAGCTGATAGGGTGAGGATGTTGAGGAAGGTCTCATCAGTCTTGGGTCCATAGGCTACAAACAGGTTGAGACATTCAAAGGAAAGGGTGTAAAAATTGCGAAGTGTCTTATAGAGGTGTCTTCTCAAAGACGCCTTAGAAGCATCAGAAAGCTTCTCGTTTAAGAAGACCCTGGTCAGGGATTCCTTAGAAGACATATGGTCGATAACGATGGCTTTGAGAGCCAAAGTCGATAAAGTCAGGTCAAGCATAATATTTTACCTCACCTAATTATAGCGGAAATAAGAGCAAAAAGGTGATTTTAATGGAAAGAACAAGCTAAAGAATCAGCAGATTTGGCTAAAGAGACGTTCAACTTCTTCGCTCTTTCAATATCTTCGTCTATTTCCTTGATGATACTCTCATAGACAGCGACTTCTTCCCGGGCGATGCTCTTAGCATTGTCGATATAGAAAAGATTGACGAAATAATCTTTTTTGAGAAGAACTTTCTTCAAAAGAGAAAAATCTTTGTCGGATATTCCTTTTCCCGAAAAGAAATCGCAGCACTCTTTTCCGGAGAAAGAGACATTGTCTTTCAAAAGGGAGACCACATAAGTCTCAGCGTTGATTTCAAGGCCCAGAGGTTCGATATCGATTCTTTTTTTCTTCTGATATTCGCTTAAAGCGACAATACGATAGGAATTCTTGATGACGTACTGACAGATTTCCACATAATTTCCGATCAGATACGTTATTTTTTCAGCATATGTCATGAAATATATTCTCCTTTAAGACAAAAAAAGCCCACCGAAAGTGGGCTTTTCATTCACGTAAGAAAGAGATACTACTCAGCCTTCTCTTTGACGTCCATAACCTTCTTGCCGTTATAATAACCGCATTTAGGGCATACGCGATGGGACTGGATGGCTGCTCCGCAATTGGGGCAGGTGACGGTATTAGCGGCCGTTAAAGCCAAATGCTGTCTTCTCAGTCTCTTCTTAGTAACGCCTGTTCTTCTGAAAGGTACTGCCATATTCTTATCCTCCGTTAAACGTTTAAAGTCATAAACAGCAAGGCTAATTATAAGCTAACGAATCAATAAAGTAAACAAGAAAATTCAAAGGATAATATGATTAAGCTAAATTTTACTTCCAAGTTATGGAATCGTAGAGGGATATGTATTCTCTTGCCGACTTGTTCCAGCTGTAATCGCCAGTCATTCCGTTCATGATGATGGGACCTAAGGCGTTCTTGGAATAGAGAAGACAGGCGTTGTTGAAGGAGTTGATCAGACCGAAATAATCCGAGTTTTTAAAGACAAAGCCGGTAGGTTTGTCTCCCTGACTGATATCAACAACAGTATCATTGAGACCGCCGACATCGGAGACTATCGGAACCGAACCATAACGCATCGATATCAGCTGACTGGTTCCGCAGGGTTCAAAATAGGAAGGCATTAAGAAGAAATCGCTGGCAGCATAGAGAAGATGAGCCAGGCTTTCATCATAGCGGTTGACAAAGAATACTTCGGGATAATTCAAAGATGAATAGAGGAATTTCTCGCTCAGTTCACCGTTTCCGATAACGATGAGCTTGGCATCATATTCTCTAAGATGAGGCAGTAAGTCGATGATGCGCTCAACGCCCTTTTGAGAAGACATACGGGTGATAACAGCCATCAAAGGCCCTTTGAAGTCATTTTGAATGCCGAGCTTTTCCAAAAGAGCCAGACGGTTTTTGTTCTTGCCGTCTTTATAGTCCTCTAAAGAAAAGTTGCAGACCAGGTTCTTATCAGTACGTGGATTCCAGACATCGGTGTCAAGACCATTGACAATACCGCTGAAATCAAAGTGTCGGCACCAGTCGATGATCGAACCGATTCCGCCAAAGCCCTGATGATCATTGAGAAGTTCTTTGGCATGAGTCTTGGAAACAGTGTTGATCTTGTCAGCGGACATGATACCAGTCTTCAGGAAATTGAAGGCATTGCCAAGTCTAGCATAGCCGGAATCATAATATCCGAGACTGAGATTGAAGTAATTGCTAAGATCGTCTCGTAAGGCCCAGCCCTGGAAGGCGGGGTTATGAATAGTCAGAACTGTCTTGATGCCCTTGGGATTATAGGAAAGAAGAAGAGGAAGAACAGCCGTCTGCCAGTCATTGCAGTGAACAACGTCATAGCAGTTATGTCTGGTGATGAAAGTGTTGACAGCCATCATGAAACAGGCAAAACGTTCATTGTCATCTCCGTATCCGTATAAATCGTCTCTCTCGAAGCGATCCATGGCACAGAAATAATAATCGACTCCTTCACAGACTTTGTGGAAGATACCGCAGCCCTGTGTTTTCCAGCTCATCTTAAAATCGAACTGGTCAAACAATTCGGTAAGCACCTCCGGATGCTTGTTTTTGACGACGTTGTAAAGAGGAATAATGACAGAGGCCTTATGACCTAATTTCACCAAAGCCTTAGAATACGAAAAAACAAAGTCAGCCAAGCCACCAGACTTGCAATATGGAAGAGCTTCGCTGCTGACTAAAAGAACATTCATTACACAATGTCTCCTCTGGCGATATAGAGCGGATTATCCAAAGTTCCGACAACTTCCGAAATATGGAGAACCTGAGCATCTTTATCGACCACGGCGTTTTCAATATGAGTATTGACATCGATGACGGCATTGGAGCCGATAACCGAGTTCTTGATGACACAGCCCTTCTTGACAGTCACTCCACGGCCCAAGACCGAGTTGATGACAGTTCCTTCGATGATGGAACCATTGGCGATAGAGGAATTCTTGACGGAAGAGCCGGCTTTATATAAAGTCGGCGGAGTATCGTAGGATTTTGTATATATCTTCCAGTCATCCGCAAAGAGAGAATTAAAAATGTTTTCATCAAGAAGTTCAAGCGAATACTTAAGATAATGGCTGAGAGAATCAAAGCTTCTTACATATCCGTTTACTTTGACGGCTCTCATCAAAACCGAGGGAGAAAGATACTGAAGAGTGTCTTTGAGTCCAAAGAAATTAGAAGTGCCAGTCGCATACTCAAGCAAGGACTCCAGCATCGGATAATCCAATATGGCGCAGCCTAAGGCCACATCGCCTTCATCGGTATCGCCTCTATTGGGTTCCATCTTAGTTATCTTGCCTCTTTCGGAGATGGAAAGCTTAGTGGAGTTGATGAAAGAAGACTTGAGTCCGGTAGCATGAGTATAGAGAAGAGAGATGCGGTTGCCGCTTGCTATATGGTCATTTAAAAGATCGTTGAAGTTCTGTTCGAAGACCATGAAAGGAGAGGCGATGACAACATAATCAGGATTTACCTGCTTTAAGAACCAGCGGTTTTCCAAAAGGCAGTTGACATCGGTGCTGTAACCGGGATTGGCCACATGGGGTTCATCATAGAGAACCTGGAAATCACCGGTCTTCGTATTGTTGATCCAGAAACGTCCGTTTCCGACATGACGGCTTAAGGAACGGATGTGATTCTGGCAGAGGATTCCGATTGACGGAATACCCGAATTGAGGAAGTTTGAAAGCTGAATATCGATAAAGGCATAACGTCCCAAAAAGGAAGTAGAGGCGATGGCGCGATGCTGTGTCATCGGTCCGAAACCGGGATTGTTGAAACAATCGATCAGTCCTAATACTTTTACAGACATGTTTCTTCTCCTTCCTTAATCGTTGACCAAGACGGTATCGTCTTTAGTTCCGATCTGATCTTTAGTAACTACCGTCTTGGAGCCGACAATGGCATAGCGGATTTTGACTCCGCTCTTTATGACGGCGCTTGGCATGATGAAACTATCCTGAACAACGGCATTCTTCTCGATGACAGCTTCGTTTGAAATAACCGAATGAATGACAGTGCCGCGGACGATAGCACCCTGATTGATGATGGAATCATCGATCTTGGCTGAAGGGCTGATATACTGAGGCTGAGAGAAAGTATCAGCGGAATAGATCTTAAAGTCCTTGGAGAAGAGACGGAGAGTGCAGTCGGAGTCGAGAAGATCCATATTGGATTCCCATAAAGAATGAATAGTACCGACATCTTTCCAATATCCGACAAAGGGATAAGCGAAAAGCCTCTTGCCATTTCCCAATAAAGAAGGCAGGATATCTTTTCCGAAATCATGAGAGGACTTAGGATTGTCAGCGTCGCTGACAAGGCTCTCTCTCAAAAGAGCATAGGAGAAGATATAAATACCCATCGAGGCATAATCGGATTTAGGCTGTTTGGGTTTTTCCTGGAATTCATTGATGCGTCCGTCAGGGTCAGAGCAGACGATGCCAAAACGGGGAGCTTCCTCTAGAGGAACTTTGATGCAGGCGATAGTGACATCGGCATCGTTCTTCTTATGGAAGGCGAGCATCTCAGAATAATCCATCTTGTAAATATGGTCACCGGATAGGATGACGACATATTCGCAGTGAGTCTTGTCCAGCCAGTCGATATTCTGATAGATGGCGTCAGCCGTTCCCGAATACCAGTTAGCCCCCTTAGGAGTCTCACGGGGAGGCAGAATAGAAGTCAAGGCTCCGGTTCCGTTCAATCCCCAGTTTCTTCCCGTTCCTATATAATTATTCAAAACAGTCGACTCATATTGAGTAGCGACACCGACAGCATGAATACCCGAATTTGCGACATTGGATAACGGAAAATCGATAATACGATACTTGCCGCCGAAAAACACAGCCGGTTTGGCTATTTTGGCAGTGAGAGACTGAAGTCTAGTCCCACGGCCTCCGGCAAGGATCACAGCCACCATCTCTTCTTTCATGTTGGGCCTTCCTCCTGTTTGTAAACGCTTACAACTAAACCATACTTATTATAATCTACCAATACCTATTATTATAGCCTTTTTTCGATTTCTATGGGGTATTCAACATAAATAGGTTAAGTGGATTAACCATATCAGAACTGATCTGCCGTTTTTAAAGAAAAAAACAAAAAAGTCCTCTGTTTAAAACGCTCAGAGGACTATAAAACGCTTATTTCTTACTGCTGTTTTTCTTCTCTTCTTCCGGAATCAGAGAATTCTCAAGCTGCATGTTGATAGTCTCGTCAGTGACAATCTTCGAAGCATCGGCTTTTTTCTTCTCTTCGTAGACATCAAGACCCGATCTCTTCTTCTTCTCATCGTGGATGGTAACCAAGATCAAGTCGACGAAGCTGACCAAGTCACGGAGCTTCTCGCTAGGAGTGGAGAGGA
>DHDT01000010.1:25824-33475 GCA_002399505.1 Caryophanales bacterium UBA4869
AACTGTCTTAATAAGTCAGTCGATTTCATGATACGGGCACTGTCCATCTTGGAGAAGGCTTCGTCGAAGATGACTAGACGGAGAGTGTTGTTGTCTTTGGCGTTGTTAGCACGGCAAAGAGACGCAAAAGAAGCCAGGATGGCGATATAGAAAGGAGTCTGAGTCTCACCGCCTGACTGTGAACGGAAGGAACGTCCTAAGGAAATAGTCTGCATGGCGTCACCAGTTCCTCTGGTGACCAGAAGATCGAAGAGAATATAGGTGGTATAGGAAGTGAAAGTCTCCACGTTCTTCAAAATCTGCTCTTTCTGTTCTCCGGAAGCGGAAGCGGAAGAAGATATCAGTCCGAAGAGGTCGTCCATGGTAGTCTTGTATTTCTCCATGAAGAGACTCTCGGCATCGCCGGCCTTCAAAAGCAGAGGATCCATGATCATGTTGTAGTATTCGATGTAGTCTTTGTTAGGAGAGACCTTGAACTGATAGATATCACGGCCGAATCTCGATTCGGAGAGAGCCTTGTTCAAGTCCTCAATCTGACTGTTGACAGTCTCAATGGCTGTTCTCAGCTTATAGATGAAGTCATCCTTGAATTCCTTGATGGAAGAATTGTGGGCGGCGACGATCTTCTTCTCATAGTCAGGAAGCATGACCTGGCTGATGCTCTCAAGTTCTTTATCGAACTCCGTATTATCCTTATCATTGGTGACATCATAATTGAGATGATACAAAGAGCAGTAGTCGCTTCTAAGTTTGATCAGAGTCTCGTGATCGTTTCTCTGCTTGTTCTGAGCCTGGATGTATTCACGGCTGGCCTCATTTCTGATCTGAGGAATAGTCATGTGCTCCTGGTCAACTAAGCGGTTATAGAAAGGATCGTACTCGCGGTTGACAGACTCGCTGTCAAAGGAAGAGAGAGTTTTCTTAAAATCATCGACGTTTCTGGTGGCAGTCGGGATTTCCTCAGCGTTGAGACGGCTGATTTCACCCATGATGGTTCCACGTTCCGTCAAAAGCTTTTCCCTATCAGCCTGGATAGTCCTGATATCCTCTTTGAGCTCATCGATCTTCTTTTCGACATCGCTCATGTCGCCCTTGGTGACATCGTTCATCTCCTGATTGAGAGAAGAGATGGACTTCTGAAGATCGCCGATTTCATTGGCGCGACTGACATCGGCCTCATAAGTGCCAAGTTCAGCTGAAGACATGATAGGCAAAGTGGTAAGAGAGCGGAGCTTATTCAAGGCTTCCTGAAGGAGAGAATAAAGACGGTTGGTCTCCTGATATTCCTTGGCGCTAAGTGCCTTGGTGTCCTTAGATACCTCACGTCCAAGATAGAAGATCCTGGCATGTCCCTTATTGAGATACCAGGTAGCGAAGCCACGATAGCCGGTGCAGTCGGAAAGCAGACCTGATCCCGAAGATCTGGCTTCCTCAAAGGTCTGACACTTTCTGATTCTTCCTAAGAGATAGTCGGTATAGGCACGGGCTCCTTCATCGTCAGTGTCGATCAAATTGGCGATCGAATCGTCGTCAGCCTGAATATTGGAATTGAGAAGTCTTTCCGAATCGACCAGGGATACTCGATAATAACGATAATTGTCAGTCAGTTCCTTTAAAAGGCGGTTAGCTTCCTCGTAATACTTGGGATTGACAAAAAAATTGAACTTCTGAGAATAAAGGACGGCTTCCAGAGCCAGAGTCCACTCAGGATCGTTGCAGTCGATAAGGTCGCAGTAGATGTTGACATAGGCATCCGAATGACGGCTCTTCAATGCCGTCTCCAGAGATGTGCGGATAGCCAGGTATTCCGGCCCCAGCTTATCAAAGGGCTTGTGTCCGTTATTGACGGCAGTCAAATCGCTTTGCTGAGACTGAAGAGTATCGGAGCAGTCTAAGAAAGCGTTATTCATCAAGGCGGTAAGAGAGTTAGCCTGACTTCTCAAGGCATCCATATCGTTGCGGAAAGCCTTAATGGCATCAAAATCAAAGCTGTTGCTGTTGATGTTGTCGAGGATATTATGTCCTTCCGAAGCGATGTCCTTAGCTAAAGAAAGAAGCTCATTGAAGGAGAAGGAAACATCCTTTCCGAAACGAGAAGTATCGAAATTAGAATAATAAGCGCAGAAACTCTCGCAGGTCTTGCAGTAATCACCGCAGTAATTCATAAGCTTGTTGATAACACCGCTGACACCCATCTGAATAGTGGCGATCTTGTTGGTGATAGAGTCCTTCTTCATCGAAATCTTCTCTGTCAGAGAATAATTCGAAGACTGGAGTTTCTTGGCCTGATAGGAAGAAAGATCGGAATTGAGATCTTCAAGCTGTTTGTCAAAAGAAACCAGCTGATTGGAAATGGCGTTCAGACGGTCGTTGTCAGTCTTGAGCTTATCTGTATAAATTGAAAGTTTCTTATTGCCTTCCTCGTAATTGACACGGGCATTGACATAAGTGAGAAGATTCATCTTTCTGTCGTGAGATCTAGTCGCATCAAAGCTGTTCTTGATGGAAGTCAGGCAATCGACTTTGTTTCTGAGATTCTTGGCTTCGACTTCCAGGATCTTATACTGTTCGATATTCTTCTGCATAGGAGAGATATCGACATTGATATCGGCATCGCAGATATATTCAGTGATGAAGGAACTGATATCGCTTATCGGCGAGAAGGAGACAGCCTTCTTGAAAAGACTGAAATACTTGTCAGGCAGATTTCCAAAAGCTTCCTTAGTGAAACTCTGATAATCGATATCAGAGTCAAAGAAACGGAAATGACCGGCCTTGTAATTGCTTCTCACATAGGAAGAAAGCTCACGATAACGCATCGGGCGGACTTTCTTGGCATTCGTCTCGGTATCGGAATTGGAAAAGCCGTTAGCCGGGAAAGGAGAATCGAGATAGAAGTAATGTTTATCGATAGAATCGGTAACATCGACATCAAAGACCACACCTAAGGTGAAGACTCGGTTTTCGACATCATCGGCGATTTCCAAAGCCAGATAAGAGGAGAAAGTTCCGCCTCTGAGGTTGATGACAGAACCGCTGTCACTGACACCGGTCTGGCCGCGGAGATAGGAAAGAAGGGAACGTCCGCTTCTGCCTTTTTCATTGGCGGCCTTATTGAAGTTATCAGGTCTTGTCGATCCTAAGATGAGAATCTGCAGAGCATCGATGATAGTTGATTTTCCAGTGCCGTTAGGACCGGTCAGAAAAGTGATGTTCTTGATATCAGTCGTCGTATTGGCAAAGTAATGCCAATTGATCAAACGTAATTTAGTGAGGCTTTTCATCAGTTGTTATCTCCCTCCTTATCGTCTGTGACCTTGAAAGTCAGAGATTCTTCATCAGAAGGTTCTTTCTTTTCGGAATCAATATCAGAGACAGCATTCTTAAAGCTGTCGCTCACTTCAGAATCTTCCGCAGGTTCTTTTTCCTCTTCCGGTTCTTTGAATAAGAGACCTTCGTCAGCATCGATATTTTCTCCCTTAGTCAGGAAGTTATAGAGAGCATTCATCTTCTCAGAAGATATTACATAGCGGATAGTGGGAAGAATGAAGAAGGAATAACTGGGATCACCATAAGTTCCGTTAGCACGGTTGATGACATTGAAAGAATCGATAGTACGGAGAGAAGAGGCGATAGTGGAAGAGGAGATTCTCTTTGAAAGGTTGCTGAGCCCGGTTTCCTGCAGGAAGGAATTCAGGGCACCGGAAGTCATCATGACTTCAGTTTCCTGAGGAGCTTTGGCAAGCTGTCCCTCATAGTAGGAACGGAGAGCATAGACAATCAGGGTGGTGATGACGTCAAAGCGAAGATGATTGCGGTCAGCTCCGTTGATTATGAAGATAACGCCGTCTTCATCATTTTTCGATAACTGAATATCCATATAAGAAAGATAATCTTCAAAAGTCGAATAATGTCTCTCCAAGAAGAGATAGTCAGGATCTCCGCGGAACATTTTGCTTTTCTTATCATAGGTTTTGCGGACGATGAAGCACTGATAGAGAAGGTCGTTGACAGTTTCGCTGAACAGTTCCTTATCGCCTCTTGATAGCTTGTTATAATCATCAATGAACATGTAAATTACCTCGCTTCTTTCTTGTTATTACGACGGAATTCATAGAGAGGCATGTAGTAGCCTCCGTATTCGATACGATCTTTGATTTCAATGGCGTCATAGGGAATAAGTCCCAGTTTTGCTTTGAGAATGCCAAGGATCATCAGCACCAGATGATCGGTATTCTCAAGAGGAATATCAGTCGTCTGAATCTGTTCCCTGCCCTTCATGTTGTCTTCGATGAATTCGATGATGGTACGGTCAGAGAAACGGTTGAGCTCATTGTCGAGAAGATCGTTCATCATCATAGCCTGATCCTCAGGAAGGAAGTCATCCTCCAAAGGCAAAGGCTCACATTCTTCAATCTCTTTGCGGTTAAAGGGCATCGAGAGAGACTGGCTGTCGACCATACCCTGTCTGAAGAAGGATATGGAATCGGTGGCTTTTTCAAGGGTGGGCATCTCTTCATAACGGAGAGCGGGATTATTCTTGATCTCTGTCGCCAAAGCCAAGATGATCCTATCGATCTTTCCTTTGACGGTCTTGTCTGTGGCCGAGAGATAATTGACTTTTCTCTGGACAGCTTCAGTGTAATTGGCATTAGCTGAGTCGATAGCGTCAAAGTCTTTGGAAAGACGACTGAAAATATCGATGATATCCTGAATCAGTTTGATGATATCAGACGCCAGAACCGATTCATCAGTCTGACGATTGGCCGGTTCGGCCTTGGCTTCTCTGACCAGTAAAGTGATGATTCTCTCCGAACGGAGCCAGCGGGTGAGGATTTCGATTGTCGGCTGAGAATAGAGGCCGAGAGAATCAAAAGTCTTCATCGGGTGATAGTAACGTTCCGAGATATCGACTCGGTATTCGTCAAAATGCTGCTTCAGAGCCACATTGGGATCTAAGACAGAAGTCAGACGATTGCCAAAGACACAGATCTGCTGTCTTAAAAGAGTGACTGACATCTCGAGAGTATCAGCGCTTGATCTGGCATTTTGCAAAGCCCGATACATATAGTCATCTTCTTTTTCGTCTTCCATCTTGAGTTCAGCATAAGTCTGATGAACCAAAGGCAGATAGGAACCGGAATCAGAAGTCAGGTCATTGATGAGCTTGAGCATCTGAATGGAATAAGCGGGAATGAAAATATACTCGACGCCGGTCTTCGGGTTCTTCGAGATGATAAACCAGCCACAGCGAGCTAATTTGCGGACGACATAATTGACCTTGGCCCCTAAAACCGTTTCATTGTCGAGGCTGGCGATAGAAGAATCAGGTTCGACTTTCTCGTCTTCGTCTTTGTCATCAAGCTGATCTGTCTCCACTGAAAAAAGATCCATCAGTTCAACGCCCTGGCTTTTCAGAAGATTGACGTAATCAGTTTTCTTGATATCGGTTTTATATAAACGTAGAAGACGATAGAGACAGATGAGAGAAAATGCGTATATAGTCTTATATTTCCGAGAAAGAGGTGAAAATAAATCATCAGGTATTTTATCAAAGAGTCTGTTCAAGGATGACACCAGCCTTTCATTTTGCACTAACAACAATCGTTAAAATTATAGACAAAGAAAGGGGCCTTTACAATAAAATTGTCGGAATAAAACTATATATATTATTAATATTAATATATAGGTTGAAAACAACTTTATTTTACAGTCTTGCCAGTTTACTCCTAAGAGCAATTAAAATCAGGCTACATCAAGCAATTTCCTTCTTTTTATCAATCCCTTCATAGTGCTATAATTCAGTGATTACAAATGAAAACAGAAAATCGTATTTTGGAGCGGGGAATCGATCCTTCAAAACCATCGAAAAGAGTCTGGGAAGTAGACCTTCTTCGAGGTATACCGGTTTTACTGATGATCCTCTATCATTTCTGCTTTGACGTCACTCAGGTAAAAGAGGTCTGCATCAACACTTATACCATGTATGCGACCTATCCGTTTTTAAAAGATTTTGTCTTCTTCGTAAATGGAGTCGTCTTCACCTCCATGATGGAGAATGTCCTCATTCCGGTCTTCGGCAGTATCTTCGTCTTCGTCTGCGGACTCTCGACAGCTCTCTCCCATAACAACCTGAGACGTTCTCTTTTACTCTCTCTGGTTGCCGGTCTTATATCCCTGTTCACATACTTAGGATATCTAGTTTTCCACGTTGATATGTTCATCGGCTTTGGCGTCATTCATCTGATGGCAAGCCAGATATTGTTTTATTCCCTTCTGGAATTGCTGTTCAAAAAAGTCTTCAAGAGAAAAGTACCTGCAGTTCTATGTCTGATGATCGGTATCCTCCTTTTGTTTTCCGGACTGCTTCTCAGAACCGGATACAAGAATGCTAACGGCAATTTGATAACCTGGCCGACAAAAGTAGTCGGCGGAGGACCGGTTCACGAATTCTATTCCGCTCCTTTCGCCTTCTTCTTCTCCGCTATCGGAAAGTATGGAAACACTGTCGACTGGTGGCCGATACTCCCCTTTGGCGGTGTTCTCTTTATCGGAATAGCCATCGGTAAAGCACTTTATGAAGACCGAAAAGAATCTCTGTTCCCGGAAGCTAAAATCAGAAAAGTCCTCACTCCCATCAGTTTTCTGGGCCGTCACACTTTAGAAGTTTACATAATTCATCAGCCGATCATCATCTTAGTCATGGGAATCGTTCTTCTGTCCTTAGGATTCAGGTTCTGGTAAAAGATGAACAACAAAAGTCTTACTCTTTATCAGCAGGTAGACAAGTTCTCTCAATCAGAGGTCACGGCTTTATATTTCCGCAGCGGTAAGATCAATTTCCGTGTCTTCTGCAGACGAATCGATGAAATGGCCTCCAAACTCTACGATCTTGGAATCAGAAAAGACCAGGTCGTATCTCTTTTAGCCCCCAATGTGCCTGAAACCATCATCGCCTTCTATGCTTTAAACAAGATTGGAGCCATCGTCGCTCTTCTTCATCCGCTTCTGCCAAAAAACGTTCTTCTTTCATCACTTCTGGAAACTAAAAGCGTCGTGCTTCTTTTATTAGATGCCCGCTATAACGATTACAAAGACTCCTTGAAAGAAAGCAAGATACCTGTCTATTTTTTGAGCGCTTATCCTGATTTGAAGCCTTTTATAAAACAGGGATTCAAAATTCTCTATCACAAAGACATCAAGAATGTCGATAAATCACATTATCTGTATAAGATTCCAAAATCCACTACTCAGTTTCATGTCAATGAAGACCCCAAGAAACCATCAGTCTATCTTCGAAGCGGAGGAACGACTGGCAAAAGCAAGACCGTCATCTTAAACGATGAAAATGTCTCCTTTGCCGGAAAACAATCCGAGTGGATTCTGAAAAGAAAAATCAAAGGCATCTCCATGATCGGAGTCCTGCCTCTTTTCCACGGCTATGGTCTCTCAATGGGAGTCCATGCTCCTTTGATGAATGAAGCCGCTTCCTGTCTGATGATCAGCTATTCAGGAAAAGAAATAGTCTCTAAAGTAAAAAAGGGAAAACTCAATGTTCTGATTGCAGTTCCCTATCTGGCCAGGAAACTATTAAACAACCGAAAACTAAACGGACCTATGCTTAAAAACCTCTATGCCACCTATGTCGGAT
>DHDT01000010.1:33586-42907 GCA_002399505.1 Caryophanales bacterium UBA4869
GCCGACAAACCCGAAGAGGAATTATTCCAGCTCTTTGATAAAAAGATGATAGACAATGGTTCTGAAAATCGTCTTCTTCAGGGATATGGGCTAACAGAGACTGTCACCGTAAATTTCGTCAACACCAGCACCGATAACAGAATAGGATCTGTTGGAAAACCTCTTTTGGGAGTAAGACTGAGGATTGCAGGAGATAGTGATTTCAACAAAGATATCGGACCTGACAACGACGGAATTATTATGATTTCATCAGATGGCGTATGCTTAGGATATCTAAATACTCCTAAGGAAAAGCAGCCCTTCCATTACGACTACGATGGAACAAAATGGCTTATCACAGGTGATATCGGGCACTATGACAAAGACGGATATCTTTTCTTCAAAAACCGAGCTACGGATGTCCTTAAAATCGCCGGCTATTCTATCTTCCCAAGCGATATTGAAATGTACGCTAACCGCTGCCCGAACGTCAAAAGCAGTGCGGCCGTTTATATAGACTCTGATTCACATCCCTATGTCCATTTGTTTTTGGAGACTGATTCAGGTGTTGATCAGGATAAGATAAAAAAGGAATGTCTCAAGATTTTACAGGATAATCTCATCCGTTATTCAGTCCCGGAAAGAATAACTGTCCTCAATGCTCTTCCCAGAACCGAAGTCGGTAAAATCGACAAGAAAAAACTTCGGGAAGTCAAATAAAACAAAAAGAAGTGAACCCTGATATTGGACCAGGTGTTCACTTCAGATATCTATTACCTGACAGTCTCTTTTTAATGTTTTCTTGTCTCAGTAGACCTGAGAACTTTGTCAGTCTCTTCATCCGTATAGCCGTTTAATTCCTTGACATATTTTCGGTCTAAAACAATCATTTCCTCTAGATTCTTCAAGATCAGGTTGTGCGATTCCAAAGCCAGTTCCTTAGTAGTCATCTTCTCACATTCTTCAGGCAGGAATGGTCTGAGGAATCTGATTTGGATAGGATAGGTCTTATAATGATAATTAGGATTAAGGACACGGTCAGAAAGATAGATGGCGACGGGGACAACCGGTAAACCCAGTCTTTCAGCCGGTTTGAAACTTCCGTGATGGAAAGGAAGCATCTTGAAATCAGGAGGAGTCTCACGTGTTCCTTCCGGGAAGATGACAAAGGACAGTTCCTTTTCTTTTTCCATCTCGTCTTCAACTTCCTTAAATACTTTTATTTCGCTTCTCAGGTCTTCCCGGTCTAAGAATTTTCCGCCTAATCCGATATTGGCATTGCCGATGACCGGTAGTTTTATAGCTTCTTTCTTTGATAAGAAGGCGACAGGCCTATCGGAGACGGCGATGAAGGAAAGAGGATCCATATAGGAGACGTGATTGGCGACAAAGAGAACCTGGCCTTTAGGAAGATTCTCCTGACCGGATACGATAAAGCGGGTGCGCAGAGACCGGCGACATAGTTCCAGGACTATTTTTCTCAGTCCATAATAACGATAATCGAGATTGTATTTTTCCTTGTGTTTGCTAGTCTTGTTGGTGAAGAAGAAAGACTGCACAAGAGATGGGATACCTTGGACTATCATTCTGAAAAGTTTTCTGTTCATATTATTTGCTCCTCTTGATGCTTTCAGTCATTCTTCATATGGAAGACGTTGATGGAAAGGCCGTTGATGATAGCCATTCTGATAAAGATATCAGATTTAGTCACATCCCCCGTCTCATTGAAATCAAGCTTAACATAATCATTGAAGGCATAGGTGAAATTAGTCTTGGAGGGATTGAAGATGGCAAAGACAGTGAAACCGTTGAAAAGATAGTTTATCTTCAAAGCACCAAAAGGAAGATTCTCAAAAGTGATGTCTTTGAGAGCCTTCTTGTGACCGGCTGAAGAAAGAACTATAAAATACTTTTTCAGCGCTATAGCTTCCTTAAAGAACTCATAAAGCTCTCTTCTCTTGTGAAGAAGATGGTAGTCGAATCCGTTGACGTCGTCACCTGATTTATAGGAGTTTCCGTCACCGTCTTTTGAATGACCGATTTCCTGACCTTCATGGAAGAAGGGAATACCGCGTGATAAGAGAACAGCGGCATTGCAGAGTTTGATTCTCTTGATAATCTCAGAAGGCCTATCGTCAGGGCAGGCAGCTACTATCTTGTCATAAAGAGTGAAGTTATCGTGACATTCGACAAAGTTTATCGATTGGTCAGGAGTGACAAACATCGGAGCAAAAGCTAAGGGAACACTGGAACCCAAGATAACATGCTTGAATCCGTCGCGGTAGTTGGTATCCCCTAAAAGATAGCCTCTTATCGCAATTCCGCCTTCATCGCTCTTTCCTTTGCTGACATCGCGGAAGCGGTCATTGAAGAAAGAACAGAAAGGCATTTTGTCAGCGTTGCTGATAGAGCCTTTGATATCGCCTGGCATATTGGTGCCTAAGTCCCAGCCTTCGCCATAGAAGAGAATGTTCTTTTTCTTTGCAGACAGTTTCTTATAGGCTTCCTTCAAAGTATCGACATCAGTGATTCCCATCAAATCAAAACGGAAGCCATCGACATCATAGAAATCAAGCGCGTGCATAAGAGAATCGATGATGAGTTTTCTCACCATGTAATTGCGCGACTCGACATCGTTTCCGCATCCCGTCCCGTTAGAGAGAGAACCATCTGAATTGAAGCGGAAATAATAATTAGGGACTAGGAGAGAAAGAGAATTGAAATCTTGAGAGAAAACATGGTTATAGACAACATCAAAGACAACTCTCAGGCCCTTTGAATGAAGAGAGCTGACAAGGTTTCTGAGTTCTCGGACTCGGGCATAAGGCTTATTTGGATTAGAGGAATATGAACCTTCCGGTGCGAAATAAAAAGCCGGATCATAACCCCAATTATAAGAATCGGCGGGATTGTCTTCGTCGACAGTCTGGAAATCAAGTACCGGCTGAAGCTGAATATGGGTGACACCGAGACTTGAAAGATAATCGATGCCGACTGGCATTCCGTCCTCGCTCTTGATGTCTTCTTTGGCTAAAGCACTGTAGGTTCCCTTGTCAGGCAAAGAGGTAAGGGAAGTCATGTCTCTGACTGAGCACTCATAGATGATGGCCTTTTCCTTGTCGTTGAATTCAGGAAGATTCTTAGAACCGGTATCGATATCCTCGATCTTCTTAGGATCGATGACTAAGCCGTGATGACTGTTGCTGTCAAGAGAGAAAGCGTAAGGATCCACTACCTGATAGATCTCACCGAATATTCTGATTTCATAACGATATTCGGCTCCGTCATAATCGCCTTTCAGGTTATAGGTGAAGACACCTTTTTCCATATCCTGATTCATGACATAGGATTCCAGCTTATCAGTGGGTTTCTTCTTGATCAGAAGCATGACTAAGTCACTGAAAGGAGAAAAGACAGCAAAAGAAGTTTCATTCTTAGTATAAGAAGCACCTAAGGTGCCGTCATATCGATACTGTTCTTCAAACTCAGGCTCTTTGGCCAAGAAGGAGATATCGAGAGGGATGAAGAAGTTGTTGGGAGTGCCTATCTGATACTTGTGACCGGGAATGAACTTAAATCCGTCAATATGAAGAGTGTAGATGAAAGCTGAACGTGATTCGCTGACACCGACAGGAAGAAGTTCGGTTTTCTGTCTGTCAAAATCATATAGCCGGAAAGTCTTCACATTCTGAACTGTGAAATCCTTGCTGACATAGACTTCAATGGTGTTCTTATTCTTGCAAGTCGCCTGTAGATATGGTTTTCTCATGTTTGTTTCCTGATATTGTTATTATTGATATAGTACCACAATGCTGACACATTCCTTATCGTGAGACAAAGACAAGAAAGATCTGATTTTCTCTCCTTTGACATAAAGAACAGGCTTTTCAGCTTCTTTTCTCACTTCGATCTGAGGATAAGGAGTCTTCTTGTCACCGCTGGCTTTGACATAGCTTTCCTTGACAGAAAAACGGGAGGCTAGGAATTCTGCCTTGGAACTGCTTTTCTGATATTCTCCATATTCTAAGAAGGAGAGAACCTTTATAGCCAGATCCTCTTTGTCCTCGAATCTGCTGATATCAGCGATATCTATGCCAACTCCCAGTATTTCCATATTTATTTAATGAAGAAAGCACTGCGAGGATAAGTAGACAGTTCCTTGAGGAAAGTCTTGAAATTGGAAAAACTCAGTTTTGAGACCTGACCGACAATCGCAGTATAGGGAACGCTGTTGGCGTAGGCCTTGGCAAAACAAAGCAGGGCTTTCTTAGGAGAAGAAAGAAGACGGATGCTGTCTGCGTAATAGAACTTGACATAGTCAGAGAAACGATCGCGGTTGAGGTGTTTTGTCAAATCAGCGTGATAATCAGTCAAAAAGGTCACTAAGGCATTAGGAGAGGACTTAGTCTTGAAAGTGAGGATTATCGAAGTATCTTCTCCGCCTTGGATGAGACTACAGCCATCAAGATAGGAATCAGTCGATCTGACACCGGTCAGAAATTCCGGATTCTCGCTATATAAGATAGGAAGCACGACTTCATAGATATCGAATAACAGCTGTCCGTAATTCTCATAAAGCTTCTCTCTCTTAGGGAGTTTGATTCCGAAAGACAGAGTTGATTCCCGGACTTCAAAACGTCCGGTGCTATAGGTGTCTTTGACCTTGGAGTAATCCTCTTCGAATTTCAGTTCCTTATTATAGGTAGTGATATTGCCGGGTATTCTCAGTTTGCTCAGTCCTTCCTTAAACTGACTGGGTGTCATATCACCTGAGACCATGATGGTCATCTCTTTGGCAATATAGTAACGGAGAAGGAACTTCTTCATCGCGGAAGCGTGAATGAGAACACTCTCTTCATAGGTAGGCTGATAGCCGTTTCTGATGGGGGAATTGAAATACATATTATTTAGAAGTCCTTTGATGGAGGGAGTGAAGGGATTCTCATCCTTAGCGACTAGATACTGTCTCTTGAATTCATCGACATCGGCTTCCGTAAAGTCGATATTGGCGATCTTGTCCATGACGATTTTCAAGGGAGAAAAGATATCGCCTAAGGTATCAAGCTGAAAGAGAGTATAGGAGAAATCAGTATGGCTTCGTCCGATAGTGGAAGCTTGAAGAAGCTGATCCACGGTTTTATCGGACATAACCATCTTTTCTAATAAATAAGCGACACCAAAGGGCATCTTAGAGGAATTGATCTCTTCGTCATGAGGATAACCGCCCTGATTGATATAGATGACCGCACTTGTCTCCTTAGTCTTTCTAGGATAGAGAAGGATACGCAAGCCGTTATCTAGTTTTTCTTCATAAAAGGGACAGTTGAGATGTCCTAAATCACTTCTGATCATCGCTCGTCTCCTCCTTTTTTAGCTGTATAGGACTGAAGGACAGCCATCGACTTGAAAGCGGCCTGGATCTTTTCTTTCTTAGGTACTTCATAGTCGAGGATATCATAGGAAAGTTTCAACCCGAGAGAGTATCCTCTCTGAGCCAGACTGAAGGCATCATCATAATCGGAGAAGACCTCAATCTTTCTCGCATTCATTATCTTGATGGCATCATCGACATAAGGAGTGGGGTCGACTGAAATCAGAGCATTGGTCTTAAGAAGAGACCTGATGTTTGAAGGAATACGGCCGGTTTTGAAAGTCAGAGCTAAAATAGCCTTATCAGTCGTCAAAAGGAAATGGTTAGTCTCAATCTGCGAATGGAACTGCTTATCGCAGATAGATTTCAGCGCCAGAGAAAGACTTTCCAAAGCGGTCTCGATCATAAAGAAATCGTTGTGGTCAGTGACTTTGCCAAAGCTGATAAGATAAGAGACAGTCTCATCAGAAAAATAAGGTGATGAAATAGGAGTGTCGTTGAGGACATGGAAGGAAATAGGAGAAAGATCATTCTTAAAAGGCGGCAACCCTAAAAGAGGATCGTTTTTCATAGCCGGTCCAAAATAGAGATAATCTCCCGTAGTCGCTTCCTGGCATTCTCGAAGAGTGTTCAATACATCGAAGACTGAAAGAGAAGACAAAGCCTTGATATCAAGAGAAAGAGAGAAGAGAGGAACACCAAGACCTGACCTATTAGAGTCATAGGAGCTGTTCTTTTTTCTGCTCTTCATCACAAACTCGTTGAGAAGACCGGAAAAGACATTCTTGTCCTGTGAAAAGCCGTCAGACAAAGCCTTGATCAAAAGTTCGCGTCCCTTCTTGAAAGGATCGACAAACAAATAAGAAAAAGCTTTGGTGATAACCTGAGAAAGAGCCGCGGTCAGCAAGTAGCCGTCTCCGTAATAGACAGCATCAAAAACTATCTTTCCGCCCAGATAAGAGGAAACACGGTCTTTGTTCTTTTTGACCTGGCTGTCATTGAGAAGATAAGCAAGAAAAGCGAGTCTTTCAGGAGAGGTGGATTCTTTTGTAAGATAGATTCTTCTTTTAATCGTCATCTCGGAAAAGGAATCAGAATAAAGATAATTTTGGCTGTTCATTTATACCTCAGAAACCCTAGATGCGGGTGATTCTCTTAACTACGACATTCTTGCCATCGGCTCGTACCTGGACAATACCGTCCTGTCTCATCCTCGCTATATACTGGTCGGCTTTGACGATGCTTATCGAGAAGTTTCTGACTAGAGCAGATTTAGCGACTATACCGGTATACATGGTGAATTCTTTGATTTCGTCGTAGATGTCTTCAGGGTTAGGTTCAACTTCAGACTGATTTTCTTCCTTAGGGGAAAGATCAAGGAAATCGGCATCGTAATTAGGAACGCCGGCTGACATCTTCAAGTACTGGATGACATGCTCCATATCGTTTTCGGTGATGAAGGCTGACTGAGCACGGATAAGAGATTTTCTTCCGGGGCATCTGAAGAGCAAGTCCCCCCGTCCTAACAGAGTCTCAGCTCCCATCTCATCCAAGATGACACGGCTATCAACGCCAGAGGCACAGCAGAGAGCAATACGGGAATTGATGTTGGCCTTAATAACCATCGGTATGACGTCTTTGCTAGGTCTTTGAGTGGCGATGATAAGATAGATACCGGCCGCTCTGGCCTTCTGGCAGAGTCTCTGCACATAGACAGCGACGTTGTCGCAGGCTTCGGAATTCATAAGTTCGGCGAATTCATCGATGACGCAGACGATATCAGGAAGTTCTTCGATGGAATTGTTCAGAAGACTTCTGGCCTCTCGATAGGCTTCAATCTTTACGCAGTGATTGTTTCTCAAAAGAGAATAACGTCGATCCATCTCTTCGCAGAGTTTCTTTAAGGCTGTAGCTGCCGAATAAGGGTCAGTGATGATAGGACAGAAGAGATGAGGTTCCATATCGTATTTGGCAAATTCAACCTGCTTAGGATCAATCAGCATGAGCTTAAGCTGATTAGGATAGTTTCTCATGATGAGAGTCATGATCATGCATTGGACTAAGACAGATTTGCCAGAGCCTGTCGTTCCGGCCACCAATAAGTGAGGCATTTCATTCAAGGGATAAGTGATGATCTTGCCGTCGATATCCTTGCCGATAGGAATAAGCAGATTATGAGAATTGTCTTTTTCAACGAATCGGAAGGCTGACTTGAAGGGAACAGCCATACTGACTTTGTTTCCGATTTCGATTCCGGATGTGTTCTTGCCTTCGACAACAGTCTCGATTCTGACTGATTTGTCGCCGTTTAAGGCAATCTGAAGATCATTCAAGACTCCGGACAGTTTTTCACTCTTGACACCAGGTTCCATCTGAACATCAAAACGAGTGACAGAGGCACCGATTGTGAAGGAGACGACCTTGGCCTGAATACCAAAATCAACAAAGGACTGATTGATGATTCCAGCCTTCTCATTGGCAGAAGCCCTGTTGATTTCAATCTTGTCAGAATCATCCTTGTCTTCGAGAAGGCTGTCATCAGGAAGCTTGTAGTTATAAGTCTTGGGAGTAGAGGAAACATACTGATAAAGTTTAGCTTTCTGTCGATCTTTTTCAGCCTGTACTGCCTGAATCTCGGAAGCTTTCTTGGCTCTCTTGGAATCAAAATACTGCTGAGCCAAGGCAAACTGAGACTCTTCTTCGTTTTCTTCTTCATTCTGAGGTTCGGTTTCGGTTTTAGTTTCCTGTTCTCCAAAAGCAAAGGAAATAGGCTTAGTTTCCGGTTGGCTTTCCCTGTCATCATAAGAAGGAGTCTGTTTCGGAGGATTGTTCTGGCTGTTAAAGCCGCCCTGGGAAGCAACTGCTGGATTCAAGTCATCCGCAAAACCGCCCTGATTATCCAGATGACTGTCATCGGAATAGGAAGAAGTGAAATTATTGTCTCTGTTATCAGAGGGATTGTCAGAATCATTTATAACCGGAGGAGTCGGAGGAATATAAGTTGGTTTAGGTCGTAAAACTTCATAAGTGCTGCCTTCGTTTTCATAATCGTCATGAAAACGGCTGGCATCAGAGGCGATAGCAGAAGGAGCAGGAATATTGTTTCTATCCGAAGTTCCCTGATAAGCAGAACTCTTGTCTGTCGGTTTACCGATAACAGGTGTTGCCGTCTTTCCGTCAGGATGAGCGATAAGAGGGTTTTCCCTGACTCTGGTGGTGGTATCGATATAGGTGCCAGAGCCTGATGCAAACCCGCCTTGGTTGATACTCAAGGCATCCTGACCCTGAGGGATAGGCTCAATTGATGTTCGTGAGTTGTTTCCGATTTCACCTGCAGGAGTAGGAGAAACCTTCGTATTGTTCTTCTCTCTCCAGTCAGAAGGGAAATCACCGGTCAAATCACTGCCGGCTTCTTCTATTCCGGTACCTTTTTTCTTTTGATAGGGAGAAAGGTAATCGACACGGGAAGCTTTTCTTCTCTTCATTTCTATGACGGCATTTCTCAAAGGCTTATAGACTATGAGAAATACGGAGAAGGCCAAAAGGACGGAATAAAAAACTATTATTCCAATCGTCCCCCAGCTCTTAGAAAACAAAGAAACCAGGAAAGTTCCGATTATTCCGCCGCCCATTCCGCCAAGAGAAGTGAAGCTGTCGACTTTGAAGGGATAACGGGCAAAGGCTATTACCCGATTGGAATAGATGTCGAGCAGATTGTTGATGGTGAGAGAAGTATCGTTTAAATACAGAGAGAAGGAGCCAAAGGCCAGAAGAGTGATCGATAAAAAGATCATTCCAACCCAAAAAAGGCCATAGCCTTTAATCGGGAAGATATTCTTGGAATAGATCAGCCTGATTCCGAAAATGATTATAAAAAGCAGGACAAAAGGATAGAAGACACCGAAAAGATAGGCAGTTGAATAGGTGATGAATTCACCAAACACCGTCTGGTTAGTCGAGCCGATGACACG
>DHDT01000010.1:43068-43542 GCA_002399505.1 Caryophanales bacterium UBA4869
TCTTTATTATTCATGGTATTAAATATATATGTATGTTTCTAATAGTAAAAGTATATCACATGAAACACCCTAGAAAACTCCCTTATTTTTATTATTTCCGGCCAAAAAGAAAACCCGCTTATTTTCAAGCGGGTCAGAAGTTCACTTCGAGTTGACAGCAAGGACAAATCGGCGTAAGCCTTCTCGTCCTTCTTCGTTCTGTTTATAGACGCCGGCACATTCCAGAACGTGCTGGAAAGTGACTCCGACTTCTTTTCTCAGTATCTCTTCGATATTATCGGCATTGACGCTGTGATAGTTTCCGATAAAGGATTCAACCCAGGCCTTATGTTTTTCAGTAAGAGGATCCAGAGCCAAGTCTTCGTGTCTGAGAATATGTTCCTTGCAGGCTTTCAGTTCTTCTTTGAGACGAGAAGGAAGAACAGCCAGACCCATGACTTCGATAAGTCCGATGTTCTCTTTCTTGATATTCCA
>DHDT01000010.1:43633-44375 GCA_002399505.1 Caryophanales bacterium UBA4869
CTTTCTTGATATTCCAGTATTCCTGATGAGGATGATAGACACCTAACGGATACTGTTCAGTTGTGATGTTGTTTCTCAAAACCAAGTCAAGAACATAACGGCCTTCGGACATATGGGCAATAGGTGTGATGGTATTGTGTCTGACCCCGTCAGTCTCAGCGTAGATAAAGGATTTTTCATCCGTATATTCTCTCCAGGAATCTAATATCTTGCAGGCGAGAGGGAGAATGCGATTACGATTATCTGAGATGAGACGGATACAGGATAAAGGCCATTTCAGATAGTAGGCATCGACATCGGTATAGCCCTCAAAGTTCAAAGACATAAGCTTGTCAGCCTTAAACATCGGGAAAGAATAATTCCCGCCCTGATAATGGTCATGAGTGAGAATAGAGCCGCCGACTATTGGCAAATCGGCATTAGATCCTAAAAGATAGTGTGGGAACTTTCCAATAAATGAAAGAAGATGTTTAATAGCTTTTTCATTGATAACCATTGGAATATGTTCTGAATTGAATACTATGCAATGTTCATTATAATAGCTATAGGGCGAATACTGAAGATAGAAATCATCTCCGTCTAATTTAATCGGTATGATTCTGATTGTCTGACGGGCAGGATGATTGACTCTTCCCCGATATCCTTCATTTTCCTTGCATAGCTGACATTGAGGATAGGAAGAGGTCTTTAAAAGCTTGGCAGCCGCAATAGCCTTAGGGTCTTTTTCCGGTTTGGAAAGATT
>DHDT01000010.1:44516-44707 GCA_002399505.1 Caryophanales bacterium UBA4869
TCTTTTTCCGGTTTGGAAAGATTGATGGTGATATCGATATCTCCATAAGGAGTAGGTGTCTTCCATTTGAGATCTTTCTTTACCCGATATTCTCTGATGTAGTCAGTATCTTTGGAGAACTGATAATACCAGTCAGTCGCCTTCTTGGGGTCAAGAGCGTAAAGATGATTGAAAGTGGTGATGACCTTGTC
>DHDT01000010.1:44892-45537 GCA_002399505.1 Caryophanales bacterium UBA4869
AGTCCTTTTTCAAAAGCCCAATCGAGTATTTCTTTCAAAGTAGGTTCCAGTTCAACATCGTGAAACTGTTCTTCAGGTTCTATGTATTCATCGAGATCAAGGACATCCAAAAGAAGGTTGATGGAATAGATTATTTCGTTTTTGGAAATAAAATGATGCTCGTATGAGTAAACCGCTAATTTCTTAATGCTCTCATTGATATTCATTATCAGAAAAGTCTCCTTCCGCCTTCACCGACTTCCAATTCATGGAAATTGGCGTGAAGCTTAGTCTTCTGAAGATAGATCTCTCCGACATTGGCTTCGAAAGCTTCGATGTTCTCATCTTTGACAATGCTGACGGTGTTTCCGCCCCAGCCTCCGCCCGTCTCACGTGAGCCTAAGCATCCGACCTGAAGTCTGGCCGCATCGACAAGGGCATCGATTTCAGTGCAGGTGGCATCATAGTCATAGCGAAGCGAATCACCCGATTCATTGATGAGCTGGCCGAAGCGAACCAGATCATTGTTCTTTAAGGCAGTGATGGATTCACGGGTTCTGTTCTCTTCAGTAACAGCGTGCTTTGCACGTAAAAGGCAAGTAGGATCAGTGATGCTGTCCTTATACTTTTCAAAGTCTTCAATGCTTAATTCACAGAGGTTTCTGA
>DHDT01000010.1:45636-45966 GCA_002399505.1 Caryophanales bacterium UBA4869
GCTTAATTCACAGAGGTTTCTGATATTGACAACTTTCTTTAAATCAGTTAAAGCTCTTTCACACTCCTGTCTTCTTTCATTGTAGTGAGAGGCAGTCAGGTTATGCGGCTTGTTGGAGTTTGCGACAATGATTTTGCAGCCGGTCAGAACTAAAGGGACATATTCGAAAGACAAGTCGGAGCAGTCGAGGAAAATAGCGTTGTCCTTCTTTCCCATCGCCGAGGCAAACTGGTCCATGATTCCGCAGTTCATGCCGTTGAAATTGTTTTCGGAATACTGACCGATGACAGCGATTTGCGGCAAAGTCACAGAAAGACCGAAATAATCTTT
>DHDT01000045.1:0-4534 GCA_002399505.1 Caryophanales bacterium UBA4869
GTTCCAATTTTAGTTCTATATTCCATACAACTTAAGAAAAACAACTTATGCATTAAAGTAAAAGCTACCAGTAACGCGGTAGCTTTTACTTTTTGTCTTTTTCAAGGCAGACCAAATCGATTTCCCGAAGTACTCTTTTTAGGTCTTCTTTGATTTCGTGTTCCCAGAAACGGAGAACCTTATAGCCTAAAGCCACTAGTTTTTCGTTGGTTTCCAAGTCTCTTCTTCTATTCTTCTCTATTTTTTCTTTCCAATAGGGTTTACAGTTACGTAACTGTTCTTTGGTTTTTCTCAGATTATATCCGTGAAAGAAATCGCCGTCACAGAATATTGCCGTCTTATATCCTTTTAAGACGATATCGGGATGACCGGGAAGTTTGGAATAATTCTTATAGTACCGATAACCCCTGTGATATAAGGCTTTTCTCAAAGAAACTTCAATAGAAGTGTCTTTGTTCTTGATCCTCGACATATTGTAGGAGATTTCTTCTTTTGTTCTTTTTCTCATCAATGCTCTCTAAGGTGGCTATAAGCGTCAGTCAAAGTGTCTTTGTCTGTCTTATAAGTCAGTATCTCCAGAGCCTTTTCAAAAGGAAGCCACTCCAAAGAATTAACTTCTTCTTTCTGTGGTATCAGAGAAGAGGTTTTAGGCGTAGCCAAAAAGAAAACGACATCTTTTATTATGTCTTTTGCCGGAGAATAGGTGATTTTATGTGAGAAACTCTGGTCGACAATGACATCAAGACCGGTTTCTTCTTTGATTTCTCTCAATGTGCATTGAAGAGGAGTCTCTCCTTTTTCAATGTGTCCCTTAGGAAGAGATATGTGTCCTAAGGCCATATGTTCGATGAGGAATAGTATTTCTTCTTTATCTTTCTTATAGACAACAGCTCCGTAGCTATATTCTTGTTTCATTTGATAAGTCCCTTTTGATTATAGAACAATCTGATAAAAATAAAACTCCGCTATGTCGTGAGACACAGCGGAGAGAGCAAAAGGAATTTTTATGTTGGAATTTATTAACAATATTAAGTGGCTACTTTTCAATAGCTATAATAATATACTAATCCATTGACAAATTGTCAACAATTATCACAAAGAAAATGTGTTTTACCATAAAATGTATTTTGTGTAGCAGGTTCTAGAACTGATGACTGTATCGAAAAAAACTAATTGTATAACGGGGTTTTATGAAAAACATGTAAAAATTATTTTGAATTATCTATTTATTGACAAAATAATGTCGGTTGTTAACTCAAATAACTTTGATTTGAAATGTATTTTGCATAATTAAGACAGAATCCGCTGTGAATCATAGTTTTTGTAGAAACTCTCATGAATCACAACGTCTTCGGGTCTGTTTGACATCTGGTAGCAGCTGACTGAGACTAAAAGGAAGAGCAAAATGGCGATGTTATATATGGTGTTGTCAATCAAGCCAATCAATTCTATAAATATCAGAAAAAGGAAGAAAAGCCACTTTTCATCGACGTGTTTAGATATGCAGAGGAAATAGAGTTTTATTTCATAGAAGACAAAGGCGATAAGTCCTATCAATCCTCCTAATACCAATGTAGACAGAATAGTGTTAGAGGAGAGGATGACAATACCGGGATTCTTGACAGTGGCGATGATGGAGGTTCCGATGACAGGATTTAATTTTATCTGTTCGATGGAATAGGTGAAGAGATCTTTTCTCCATTCGGCCTGTTCATTGAAGATATTGAGACTTTGAATGGCGACTAATACTCGATTGCTGAAACGTACATTGGTGCTAAGAAGAATAGTGAAGGTTATTCCGACTGTTATCAGACAGCCTAAGACGATATAAGGATAGAAACGTCCGTATTTTCTGAAGGTCAGAAGAAGAAGGGGGAAGAATCCTAAGATCATGCAAAGAAGTCCCGAATCAGCCGAAAGCATGATTATAGCTGATATTGCAAAAGCCTCTCCGATGATCCAGAGGAATTTCTTTTGCGATATCAGCATGCCAAAGAATGGCAGTGAGATGCAAAGAAGAGTCGATGCTGTCTGACTGGTATAAGACCAGCCTAAAGTGAAGTCGATATCGACAAAGGAAAATCCGTTCTGGAAGAGATAGACTAAGACTTCCAATGATATTGCAATGGCAAAGAAGGCAATTGTGTTTTCTAGATACGGAAGGGTTTCTTCTTTTCCTACGACTGTTGATATCAAAGCATATAGAAGCAAGGCGACAAAAAGCGATAAGAGATAGAGAAGTGCGTCTTGGCTGATTGCTCCAGTCTGGATGGAGTTATAAAAAAAGGAAATCAGGAAAGAAAGAAGAAGAAGACCTAAGACATAGATAAGGCCTCCTCCCCGGAATCTGAGTTTGTTCAAGAAGATAAAGGTGATTATCGAAACTAAGATACAGGCCCCTATATAATATAGATAAATAGGAATAGTCAGAAAACTGATTTTCTCTTTGCAGATGATAATCGGAAAGAGAATAAGAGGAAGATAGGCTCTTCCGTCAGGCATCATAAGAGGAAGAAAGGCGGATAATCCTAATAGGATTGCCGGTATCCAGGCATAGTTTCCCGGTACTAGCCAAATCAAAAAAGCCAGTATCCCGACAGTCATCGGGAAGAAGAAAGAACCAATATAGGATTTTACTCGGTTGAGCAATGTGTTGATTGGCATATATAAAGTATAGCAAAAAGAAAAGACTTAATTACTTCTCATTTGTGTTTTGTCTGTTTGGAAGTTACAAATAAGTCCCTTAGTTATGGATAAAGGCGATGAATTATAGTATATTTGTTCTAATAGAATTTATGGATAGAATTAACACTTGGACTAATAAGGCAATCGATTGTCTTCAGCAAGGATTTGATAATCTGGCTATTTGGTTTAAGAAGACTTTTCTTCATCCCGGTGAGGCGATGAAAACTGTCTATCTTCTTACTGTGGTAGGCCTTTGCTGTTTTGGATATACCTGGGTGACCCATAGTTTCACCGTTCCCTTAGGGGGAGATTACACTCTTCAGGAGATGACCTTCCTCTTTAACGGATACGATGACTGGCATACATTTTTCCGGACTGGTGTTTTTCCGACTTGGGACCGGAGTATTTTCTTAGGAGTCGATCAAGTCGGTGCCAACTCCTTCTATTATCTCTTCGATCCTTTTTTCCTAATCATGCTCATCTTCCCCCGCGACTGGCTTTTGACTTTGCAGGGTCTGGCTTTTGTGCCTAAGCTTGTCATCGGCGGAATGCTATTCTACTGGTATCTCAAGGAATTTGATATCTCGCCTAGAAACCGACGTGTCGGTGCTCTGGCTTACGGATTCTGCGGTTGGTCATTCGTCTACCTGTGGTTCCACTTTATCGATTCAGCCGCCTTGTTCCCCTTAGTTCTTCTAGGTGTTGAGCGCATCTTGAAGAATCACGATCCCCGTATCTTCTTCGTCGGTTTCCTCTTAAATGCCATGGCCAGTTACTTTTTCTTTGTCGTCTTTATGTTTGGAGCCTTCTTCTACGCTGTCTTTAGATATCTGCAGACTGTCAGACAGAGAGAATCTCAGGAAAACTGGGCTTTATTCGGTCTTTTCTTCCTTTCCTTCTTAGTTGCAGTGTTTTTAGGGTGCTTTGTTCTTCTTCCCGGTATGAATGTCGCTTTAGGCATGCCAAGAAGCAATAGCAACAGCTGGCTTAACAACATCAAAGAAGCCACTTCCTTAGGGGAGATGTTCAAAGCCATCTTCAGTTATAGCAGTATCGGCGAATATCATCGTCTGACTCCGCTTGTCAACTTCCTCTTTATGCCTAATAACTGCTTCTACTCGAACTTGATGGATGTCACCGGCTATGACAATATGGCTGCCTCTATGTATACGACCATACCGATGCTATTGATGTTCTTTGTCGGATTAGTCGATGCCATCAAAGAGAAGAAGACCAGTTATATCATTGGAATATTATTAGTTCTCTTATTGGTATTCTCACCGATCGGTTTCTATCTTTTCAGCGGATTCACTGTCGGATATGCCAGATATTTCATCGTCCCGATGACTTATGTTCTGGTCTTTGATTTGATAACAATCGAAAAGAGAAGAAAGCTGCCTGCCACTTATCTGGATATTTCCTTTGCCATCGTCATGTTCTTGGATATCATCTCTGCTTTCTTAGTCGTCTACTATGAGAATACTTCTTCTTCTGCTCCTTATTGGGATTACAAGATGATAGAGATCGTCTTAACGATTCCCTGGGTCTTTGTCTGTTATATCTTCATGAGAAGACTCTTCCACAAGAAGGAATTCTCCAGGGCGATGATGATACTTACTGCAATCGATGTCATTGTCATGGCCAACGTGACAATCACCTTCCAGGGCACTGTCAACACCGATTCGATGGCCGGCGGTCCTAGCAATATCAGCGAAGAGACGAAGATCGTCGAGCTTTTGAAGTCGGATGAAAACAATGAGGATTACTATCGTATCTCCAATCCTACGGCTGACCGATACGATATCAATATCAGTCTGAGAGAAGGCTATAACGGATTAGGCGCTTTCCA
>DHDT01000045.1:4707-5486 GCA_002399505.1 Caryophanales bacterium UBA4869
GCTGATGACTGGTCGATGGGTGTCCATAATCGGAGAATGAATATGGAGACTTTCCTAGGAACTAAGTATTATCTCGTTCCCAAGGCTGATTTGAATGATCTGATGAATAGCAGGGAATACGATATTCCCTACGGATACGTCAATATCCTCAAGATGAGCGAGAGCGAAAAGATTGCCTTGGGTGTCAATTATTCTGAAGATCTTCTCTCTTATCTGTCATCTTCTTCCTGTGATAAGGATCTTTATGTAAACAAGAACTTCGTCGATTTCGCCTTCCCTTACGATACTGTCATCAATGCCGACTGGCTCTGCACTGACTGGAGTGAGGAAAAGACTCTGAGCTGGCAGTGGAATCGCTATGAAGATATCAACGAATATCCTCTTTTGAGATATGCCATGCTCGATGACGAAGATTATCAGACTTTCTATAAAAAGAAGAAGTACAACACCGGTTCCTATACTGCAAACGGCGTGACAACCACTCTTGAGTATTCGACTACTCAGGCCAATGCCACAAAATTTGTCCAGTCTCTTGTGACTTCCGACAGCTATGTCAAAGGCAATTCTGCTCCTATTGAATATGTCGGCGGCAAGAATAAGTTACAGGCGACTGTCTATTCGGCTCAGTGGCCTTCGACTTCCGGCAATGTCGGCGGTGACTATCTGCAGTGGCCCTCTGATTATGATACCGAAGAAGAAAAGAAGATCTGGATCAGCAATCATCAGTTCGAATATAAGAACGGCATCAGTGCCGGAGATGTGAAGTTTGACTACGATAC
>DHDT01000045.1:5710-8377 GCA_002399505.1 Caryophanales bacterium UBA4869
AAGGAAATCCTACCACCGTCTGCACGGAGGCAACTAGTGACGATCCTACTTCCGGATGCTATATTTCAGTCAGAAATTCAGCGACTGGCGGTGTATACGGAATCACCGGCGGAGAAGATGACAGCAATTGCAACATTGAATGGAGACTCTTTGATGCTGACGGAAATCTGATCTCTAAGGCTATACCTTCCTTTGACAGCTATAAGAATGCCCATGGCTACTATACTGACCGACCTGTTGCAAAGCTTGTCGGTATCGTCTATCAGGGAAACAAGACCACTCCCGCCTCTTTAGGACGTCCTTCTCTGTATATTCAGAGAGATTCTGATTATCAGGCTGCTATCGACAGCCTCAAGTCTGAGCCTGTCACCATCAATTCCAGAAATGACAACACTGTCAACTTCACTGCCAATTACAGCAAGAACAAGTTTGTCGTCCTCAACTATCCTTATCAGAATGGCTGGACGCTGACGAAGAAAAATGTCGAAAAAGACTCTGAAGACAATGAAGTCGTCACTTATAAGGAAGTTACTACCTATAAGGCTCAGGGCGGATTCATCGGTTTTGAAGCCTCAAGCGGAGAAGGAGAATACATCATCAATTACAAGTCTCCTTATTTCTCAACCGGTATGGCAATTACGGCTTTGGGGGTCTTGATTTCCTTTGTTTTCTTTGTCGCTATCGGAATCAAGAACCGCTATAGTCACTATAATGATCCTACTTTCACTTTGATGATTGAGACTGAAAAAACTAAAAAGATAATCAAATACAAGGAGGATGACTGCGATGACGGATTGTAACATTCTGTATTTTCAGGCCGGAGGACCGACGGCTGTAATCAACGCTTCTTTTCAGGGATTATATGAAGAATATAAGAAAAAGAATCTTCCTGGTTCTTTCTATGTCTCTCCCTATGGAGTAGAAGGAATCCTCAATGACAAACTGAAGAAGCTTTCTGATATCGGCAGCGATAAGATCGGTCATATGAACGGATCATATTTTGGTTCGGCCAGAAAGAAGCTTCCTATTTCTCCTTTGGATCCTGAAGCCAAGAAGATCATCGAAGTTCTGAAGAAGAATCATATCGGCTATCTTTTCGTCAATGGCGGAAACGATACGATGAATACGGCCATGCTGATTTCTTCTTATGCTGAGTATTATCATTCTCCGATTGTCGCAATCGGCATACCTAAGACTGTTGATAACGATTTGGATGTCACCGATCACACTCCCGGATACGGAAGTGCGGCTCTTTATATCTCTTCCTGCATTACTGCTATCAGAAGAGATGATTTCTCTTATGAAAAGGGAAGAATCAACATCGTTGAAGTGATGGGCAGAGATTCGGGGTATCTAGCTGCCTCTTCCTATCTAACTGAAGAAAAGAAACCTGATTTCATCTATGTTCCCGAAGTCAGTTTTGACATTGATGTCTGCATGAAAAAGGCGATTTCGGTCTATGAAAAGACTGGTCACTGTCTTATTGTTGTCTCTGAGGGAATCAGAGACAAAGACGGGAATCTGATATCGGCCTTATCTAAGAAGGATGAGTTTGGGAATGTTCAGATGGGCGGAGTCGGATCTTATCTTTCTTCTCTCTTTGCCTCTAAAGGATATAAGACCAGAGCTATTGAACTTTCTCTGATTCAGAGAGCTTCTTACTTCCTTGTTTCTCCTACTGACTATAAAGAAGCCAAGAACTGCGGAAGACAGGCTTTGCGCCTTGCTCTTCATAATAAGCGCGGTGTCATGGTTACGATTGAACGTCTTTCGTCAGATCCTTATAAAGTCAGATATTCATATACCGATTTGAAGAAAGTCGGGGATCATTCTGTTTCTCTTCCTTTGAAGTATATAAACAGGGAAAAAGACAATATCAATCCTTCTTTTGCCAATTATCTTAAACCTCTTATTTCTTAATTCTGAATTTCGATATCGACAGAGGCTTCTCAATGAGAGGCCTTTTTTGCTGATTTCACTATAGATGGTTTATAATGATATTTTGGAGTGATAAAGACCAATGACAGATAAATACAGAGACTATATAGTCGTAAAGGGTGCGAGAGAAAACAACCTTAAAAACGTCGATGTTACTATACCTAAGAATTCCTTAGTCGTCTTTTCCGGTGTCTCAGGCTCTGGCAAGTCCACTTTGGCCTTTGATACCATCTTTGCCGAAGGACAGAGAAGATATGTCGAATCATTGTCAAGTTATGCCAGGATGTTCCTGGGTGATTTCCAGAAACCGGATGTCGACTCGATAGACGGACTATCGCCTTCTATCTCAATCGACCAGAAGACCACTTCTCATAACCCTAGATCCACAGTCGGAACGGTGACCGAGATCTACGATTACCTTCGTCTTCTTTATGCCCGTATCGGTGTTGCCTACTGCCCTAATCACAATATTCCGATTCAGGCTTCTTCTCTTCAGCAGATCTATGACGCTATCTGCAAAAATCCCCAAGGCACCAAAGTGACCATCTATGCTCCGGTTGTCATGAATGAAAAGGGAACCCATCTGGCGACTATTCAGAAGTTCTTTGCCGCTGGTTTCAATCGCGCAAGAATCGATGATAAACCACTTACGAAGTATGAAGAATTGCCGATGCTAGACAAAAATTACAAGCATACAATCGCTTTTGCTATCGACAGGATGGTTTTAAA
>DHDT01000045.1:8622-10117 GCA_002399505.1 Caryophanales bacterium UBA4869
TGGAACCTCGTCTCTTTTCTTTCAACAACCCTTTAGGCTGCTGCCCCGAATGCAATGGATTAGGAGTGAAGATCGAGGCTGACCCGGCCTTGATGATCGCTGACCCGACCAAGTCTATTGATGACGGAGCTATCGGCTGTCTCCCCAAACATAATCACGACACTATCGAGTGGAACGATTTCTACGCAATTTTAGATAAGTACGGTATTTCGACTAAGACTCCTTTCAATCGTCTGAGTGAAAGACAGAAACACATAATCATCTATGGTCCTGATGAACCGGTGAATTATGTCTATGAGTCTCAAAACGGATCAAAGATCAATAAATCAGTTACTGAAGGACTGAAGTCCCGTATCGATCGATTGTATATGACGACCAAGTCTGAATTCATGAAGGCCTTCTACGGTTCCTTTATGAGTGAGAAGGAATGTCCCTCCTGTCATGGAGCCCGTCTTTCTCCGATGGTATTATCCGTCAAGATCAACGGGCTCAATATCTTCGAGCTCTGTTCTCTTTCACTAGAGAAAATCTACGCCTTCTTCCAGAACATCAAACTGACACCGATGCAGGAGAGCATCGCCAGAATGGTAATCAACGAGATCGAAAATAGACTGAAATTCTTAATCGATGTCGGTCTTGAATACCTGACTCTTTCCCGCCAGGCTTCGACTTTGTCAGGCGGTGAAAGCCAGAGAATCAGATTGGCCACTCAGATTGGATCCAAGCTGACTGGAGTTCTTTATGTCCTGGATGAACCCTCTATCGGTCTTCATCAGAGAGACAATGACAAACTTATCAAGACTCTCAAGGAAATGAGAGACTTAGGTAATTCTTTGATAGTTGTCGAACATGATGAAGACACAATACTGGCTGCCGATTATGTTGTCGATATCGGAAAAGGTGCCGGCGAACACGGAGGAGAAGTCATCTATTCGGGTACTCCTGAAGGTCTGATGAATGATAAGGATTCACTGACTGGCGATTATCTTTCGGGAAGAAAGCAGATACCGATGCCGACAAAGAGAAGAACTTATCGTAAGGTCATGACTATCCGCAATGCCCGCTGCCATAATCTCAAGAATATCGACGTGAAGATTCCTTTAGGATGTCTGACTGTGGTCACTGGTGTATCGGGTTCAGGAAAGTCTTCTCTTATCGATGAAGTCCTCTATAAGAATGTGCGAGCTGATTTAGGTTTTAAAGAGACTGCCCCTGGTGACTGCGACGGAATTGATAACGACCGTGTTTTCAGCAAAGTCATCAATGTTTCACAGGAACCTATCGGAAGAACTCCAAGAAGCAACCCGGCTACTTATATCAAAGTATTTGATGATATACGCGATGTCTTCGCTTCGACTTCGGAAGCCAGGATCAAAGGCATGGGCAAATCCATGTTCTCTTTCAATATGCCAGGCGGTCGCTGCGAAGCCTGTCAGGGAGCCGGTGTCAAAAGGATTTCGATGAACTTCTTACCTGATGTCTATGTCACCTGTGA
>DHDT01000045.1:10328-11683 GCA_002399505.1 Caryophanales bacterium UBA4869
GAAGATGCTCTGCAGTTCTTCCAGCCGATTCCCTCTATCAGAAAGAAGCTTCAGACTTTAGTCGATGTCGGTTTAGGCTATATGAGATTAGGCCAGGCCTCGACGACAATCTCCGGCGGTGAGGCTCAGAGAGTCAAACTCGCTTTTGAACTTGAACGTTATTCTGACGGTCATACTCTTTATATTCTCGATGAGCCGACAACCGGCCTTCATCCCGATGATATAAAGATGTTAGTGGTTGTTTTAGGGAGATTAGTCGATGAAGGCAACACTGTTGTCGTCATCGAACACAACCTCGATGTCATCAAATGTGCCGATTATCTTATCGATCTTGGACCGGAAGGCGGTGACAAGGGAGGCAACCTCGTCTTTGAGGGAACTCCGGAAGAAATCGTCGACTGCAAAGAGAGCTATACCGGCTATTATCTGAAGAAAGAGCTCGAGAAAGAAAAATATCAAAATTAGTTTTCTTTCTTGAAGCTCTTCTTCTGGATATTTTTGTTGTGTTGACTATTGGAAAATAGTTGTTTTGAGGATGAAAATAAGGTAAAAGCTGCGACTTATTCTGTTAAGTTTCTGCTTTGATTTTCGTTTTGCTTAAATATATCCTCATATCAGATATCTAGATACCCTATTTTTGCATCTTTTAAGTTATAATATAGAACTATATATAGAGGTGCACTTATGTTCACAAGTCTCGATTTGGCCAATCACTTTGGTTTCAAAGTAGTCAACGGTAACCTGACTTCTCTTAAAAGGGAGATAACCGTAGCTGAACTTGACCGTCCCGGTCTTGAATTGCTCGGTCTTTTCCAATTTCATGAAAAAGACCGTATTATGCTTATCGGAAACAAGGAAATGGCTTTGATAAAGGATTCTGATCCGGATTTTATTTATCATAACTGCATCCAGATTGCCAATCCCGAATGCCCGGCTATCATCATCACTCATGATAATCCGGTTCCTGAATGTCTATTGAAGGCAGCCAAGGAAAACAACTGCCCTTTGTTTGTCTCTAATGCCGATACTTCAGATTTGATGTCTGATATGTATATTTATCTTTCCGAGGCTTTGGCTAAGAAGACTGCTCTTCATGCCTGTTTGCTTGAGATATACGGAACCGGTGTTCTTCTTTTAGGAGAATCCGGAATCGGAAAATCTGAAATTTCCCTGGAACTCATCAAGAAGGGCCATCAGCTGATTGCCGATGACCGAGTCAATATCGCCTCTGTCCGCGGAAAACTGATTGGGACTTGTCCGGAAAGCATCTACGGAATGATGGAAGTCAGAGGTATCGGCATCATCGATGTAGCCAGAATGTTCGGTATCAACTCCCTTTCCAAGAGAGAGCATAT
>DHDT01000060.1:0-3946 GCA_002399505.1 Caryophanales bacterium UBA4869
TTGACGTTCTGACCGCCGGCACCTGAGGAATGATAAGTATCGATCTGCAAGTCGTCAGGATTGATGTCGATCTGAATGGAATCATCAAATTCAGGCATGACTAAAACAGAGGCGAAAGAAGTGTGTCTGGAACCCGAGGCATCAAAAGGAGATATACGGACCAGACGATGAACACCGGTCTCGGAGCGAAGGTTGCCGTAGGCCATCTTCCCCTTGATGAGGATAGTGGCGGAACTGATGCCGGCTTCTTCGCCTTCGAGGATATCTAAAAGCTGACATTTGAATCCGGCGATTTCAGCATAACGCTGATACATACGCAAAAGCATAGCCGCCCAGTCATGAGCTTCGGTGCCGCCGGCACCGGGATGGAATTCTAGGATGGCATTATGGTCATCATATGGACCAGAGAAGAAGAGACTTTTCTGGAAAGTCTCAAAATCCCTGTCTAAAATCCTGAGCTGAGAATCAGCATCCTCAAATATCTCTTTGTCGTTCTCCATTTTGAGAAACTCCAATGATTCATCGATGGAAGAGAGTCTCTTGTCAAAATCATTTAATGTGTTGATCTTGTAGTTGACATCACTGAGTTCTCTGTTGATGGCTTTGGCGTTATCCGGATTCTTCCAGAAGGAAGGATCGGTCGTGCTCTCTTCAAGTTCGGCGCTTCTTTTAGTCAGTGAGGGGATATCAAAGACAGCCTCGCAAATCGAGGAGACGATCAGATAATTCCTTATGGGTATTGTTTAAGTCCGATAGTTCTTTCATTGCTCAGCGTCCTTTCAGGTATATATATTATAAGATAAATAGTAGTGACTAGCTTATCTTGGCAGTCGGATTGGAACGGTCGATGCCGTCATCGTCCGGCTTGACATTGCTCTCCATCTGAGTGCCATTGTATTTGACCTTGGCAGTATCAGGGATATTATTTGCAGTAGGAATCTGATTGATAGGAGCCTTGGCGACATTTTCGGCATTGGCCTTAGGATTAGCGCGGAAGGCGACATGTAAGAGGGTTCTGACTACATCCTGAGAAATCATGGCATTCATGGTCTCAAACATACCGAAGCCCTCATTGGTATAAGCCTGAAGAGGATCGGTCTGAGCATAGGATCTAAGCCAGATAGCATCTCTCAGTTTGCTCATCTGATCGATATGCTTGGTCCATCTTCTGTCGATACAGTCGAGAGTGACGGTCTTTTCAGCAAAATTGCGCATATCGTCAGTCCAGTCTTTGCCGTGATCCTTGTAGAGCTTCTGAAGTTTGGCGGATAACATATCGACAGCGTCATCATAACCGCACTGATCAAAGACAGCCAAAGGAAGAACTTCAGGTTCAATGGATAAGATCTTGACAGCATTGGCGATAAGCTTCTTGCCATCGATGATCTTTTCCTGATCCTTGATGATGAAAGAATCATTGCAGATGACCTTGCTGACTAAATCATAGTAGGAAGGAATAGTCTCGCTTATAGACTTGGAGAAGAGAATCTGGTCACGTCTGGCATACATGATCTTTCTCTGACGGGAAAGAACATCATCATAGTTCAATAACTGCTTACGGGTATCGAAGTTCATGCCTTCGACTCTCTTCTGAGCAGAAGTGATAGCCTTAGACATCATCTTTGATTCGATAGCCTCATCACCGAGTTTGGCCCATAAGTTCTTGTATGACTTAGGAGCAAAACGGACGAAGATCTCGTCTTCAACAGAGACATAGAACTTAGAGTATCCAGGATCACCCTGACGACCAGAACGGCCCTTGAGCTGATTATCGATACGTCTGGATTCATTTCTTTCAGTGGCTATAACAGCTAAGCCGCCTAATTCAGTGACACCGGCTCCCAATTTGATATCAGTGCCACGGCCTGCCATATTGGTTGCAATAGTGACTGCACCCAACTGACCGGCTTTGGAGATGATGGTTGCTTCCTTGGCATTGTTCTTGGCATTGAGGACTTCATGAGGAATATTCATCTTATTCAATAACTGATCGACGATTTCGGATTTTTCGACTGAAGGAGTGCCGATAAGGATCGGCTGTCCCTTGTCGTGACGGGTCTTGACTTCAGCAGCGATGGCATTGTACTTGGCAGTCTCATTGCCGAAGATAGAATCAGAATCATCAAGACGCTTGATAGCTCTGTTAGTAGGTATGCAGATGACACGCATGTTGTAAACCTTACGGAATTCTTCTTCCTCAGTCTTGGCAGTACCGGTCATACCGGCAAGTTTATCGTATAAACGGAAGAAGTTCTGATAGGTGATAGTAGCTAAAGTGACAGTCTCAGGTTTGATCTTGACATGTTCCTTAGCCTCCAAAGCCTGCTGTAAGCCATCAGAATATTCACGGCCTTTCATGACACGGCCGGTGAAAGCATCGATTAAAAGGATTTCATCATCAGAAACCATGTATTCGATATCACGTTTCATGATGTAGTTAGCCTTCAAAGCCTGCTGAACACGATGAGCCAAATCTGCCCACTGAGCATCAAAGAGATTGTCGATGGAGAAGACCTTCTGAACAAAAGCAACGCCGTCATCAGTCAGAGAGCAGGTCTTCTTTTCAATGTCGATGACATAGTCGCGGTCTTTTCTCATCATCTTGACTGCACGATCGGCAGTCACATAGGAAGAAGCGGTGATTCCGCTTCCGCCGGAGATGATAAGAGGAGTACGGGATTCATCGACAAGAATAGAGTCAGCTTCATCGACGATTGCATAATGAAGGCCGCGTAAGACACGGTTCTGAACTGACTTGGCCATATTGTCTCTGAGATAATCAAAGCCTAATTCGGAGTTGGTGGTATAGGTGATATCGCATTTGAAGGCTTCCTGCTTTTCACGGGCAGATTTCTCACGTAAGTTGACGCCGACGGTCAATCCTAAGAATCGGTAGATATTTCCCATCCATTCGGCATCACGTTCAGCCAAATATTCGTTGACGGTGACAACGTGAACGCCCTTGCCTTCCAGAGCATTTAAATAAACAGCCATGGTGGCAGTAAGAGTCTTACCTTCACCGGTCTTCATTTCAGCGACGTCGCCTTCATTTAAGACGGTGGCACCAAAGACCTGGACAGGATAAGGGAACTGACCCAAGACACGACGTCCGGCTTCTCTGGCAGTTGCAAAAGCCTCAGGTAAGATATCATCGATGGTATCTCCCGATGCCAGACGCTTCTTGAAATAGGGAGTCATTGCCTTCAGCTGATCATCAGTGAAGGTCTTGAACTTATCTTCGAATTCGAAGACACGATCTGCTCTCTTCTGGATTTTCTTTAACGAACGGGCATCAATACGGAACAATTTGTCAAGGAAACTCATGTGATTACACCTCTTTGAATATTTGTTACTGCTTATAGCAGTCTGCTCAACCTAACCATATAAAATCAGGTTTTTGCCTTGCACTTAACAAATATATCATTTTTAGCCTGAATATAAAACAAGATTATATATAAATATACAATATATGGAACAAAACAAAGCAATTATCAGAAGAGGGGTTTCAAAGCTGAAAATCCAGTCTTGATAAAAGACTCAGGATTATGAGTACTGTAAGACCCTGTATTTCAAAAATTGAAATGTGAGATACACCATCAAAATCAGATATTATCGGATTCAGGTATTTTATCTTTGCTGTTCTTCTTTGCCTTGTTTCTTCCTAAAATCAAAGTCGTCATAAAGGCTATATCTACAACAGGTAAGAAAGCATACAGGAAATTTGAGACAAAAAGAGCATAGCCATGTAATACACCGATATAAAGAGCAAAGACACCCAAGTTGAAGATGACAAAGACAAGTCCGATGATAAAATAGATGTTAATCGTTTTAAAGCCGAGGCTTTGATGAAACAGACCAAAAAGAACAATGCCCAATATTGCAAAAGCCAGGCCTATGAAAAAAGGAATATAAAAAATATAAAAAATCATATTTGAATTTTCCGGAT
>DHDT01000060.1:4057-4267 GCA_002399505.1 Caryophanales bacterium UBA4869
AATCATATTTGAATTTTCCGGATACTTATAAGGCATAACACTCACGAACATCATAACGACTCCCAAAATAAACAAAGAAAAAGAAATTATCGGCTTTATCTGTTGTTTCATATTAATTAATAACTATATCCTTTCATAGTAGACATTTCATAATCATTATTGAAAAATGTATAATTGCTGTAATTGAAGTACTATCACTAATGTGGTTTT
>DHDT01000060.1:4356-5101 GCA_002399505.1 Caryophanales bacterium UBA4869
ACTATCACTAATGTGGTTTTAAAAATACTGGTTTTTAATAACATCACTATCAGTGAAAAAACAAGTACGTATTCAAGTCAATAATTCACTTCTTTAAATTAAAATAATTATATTAAAATAATTATACACAAGCGAAAACGTTTACGCAAGTTCTGACTATACGTGATGATTCTTATCTGTTCTTCTTATGAATACACATTTCTTTACCATATTGGCTTGTTTTCCTTTCAATTGTGATATAGTGATGACAAAGCTTAGAGAATTCTTATAAAAAGTGACGAAAGTTACTACTCAATAGTGAGGTAAACAATGAAATTCAAGATCATTTTAGACAGCTCTTCAAACATGAAAAAGGATGACATCAAGAGCGACAACGTCTCTCTTGATATCGCCCCTTTGACTGTCCATGTGGCAGGCAAAGATTACGTTGACGATGGCACTTCTACAAGAAGAGAGGTTTTAGATGCCCTTAATGCCACCAAAGAAAAATCGACTTCTTCCTGTCCGGCTCCTTATGCCTACTTATCAAAGATGACTGATGCCGATTACTACATCATCATCACTCTTTCTTCAAAGCTATCAGGATCTTATAACAGTGCCTTGGTAGCAAAGAATTCCTTCTCCGATCCTGACAAGGTTCTAGTCATCGACTCTAAGTTAGTTGCCGGTTCAATGGAATTGATAGCCAGAGAAGCGTTCAAACTCATCAATGAAAACAAATCATTTGAAGAAATATCGAAGGAGC
>DHDT01000060.1:5138-5394 GCA_002399505.1 Caryophanales bacterium UBA4869
CCTTCTCCGATCCTGACAAGGTTTTAGTCATCGACTCTAAGTTAGTTGCCGGTTCAATGGAACTGATAGCCAGAGAAGCGTTCAAGCTCATCAATGAAGGCAAATCATTTGAAGATATATCAAAGGAGCTTATCAGCTTTACTGATAACATGCAGCTTTTATTTGTACTCAATAAATTTGATAACTTCGTGAAAAGCGGAAGAGTAAACAGAATCGTCGGTTTCTTAGCCTCCAAGCTTCTCATCAAACCTCTCTG
>DHDT01000060.1:5535-6147 GCA_002399505.1 Caryophanales bacterium UBA4869
AGAAGACGGTGAAATCAAAATCAAAGAAAAAGTCCGTACTATCGAAGGTGTCTTAAAAAGACTAGTCATCAACATCGGAAAGCTGATTCCTGAAACAAAAGGAAGAAACTGCATCATATCTGAAACCGATAATCAAAAAGGCGCTGAGTGGCTGAAAAACGAGATAGAGAAACAATATCACTTTGATTCTGTCACCATCAGAGAAAACAACGTCCTTTGTTCTTTCTATGCCTTAGAAGGCGGAATCATCGTCTGCTTCTAATAGTCTAACAAAAAATCAGTATTGAAAAATCCACATAAATGCCCGGTTTGTGTGGATTTTTATATATTTTGATGATAACTTCATGTTTTTCATCCAATATCAATAAAAGATAAAATATGCATATACGTTTATAAATATGATAAAATTAACCTGTAGGATTTGAGACATCTGTCCAAATACCTCACATACTCATTAGGAGGGTATTAACTATGAAAAAGAATTTTTTAGTCTCTGCCTGTTTTGGTTTAGTCGCTCTTATGTCTTTGACTTCCTGTGCTAAAGAAGTCACTGTAGATGATGCAAAGGCTCAGGCCAATAAGTATTCGGCCAGCACTGTTTCCGAGAAGTAT
>DHDT01000060.1:6277-6413 GCA_002399505.1 Caryophanales bacterium UBA4869
CCAGCACTGTTTCCGAGAAGTATACTTCCGGTAAAATCACACTCACCTGCAAAATCACTGATGTAAAAGGTGATAAAGTCAGTGCCGCTATTGCACTATCCGGTTATAAAGATGGCACCACCACAACTGACGTTTC
>DHDT01000060.1:6563-19380 GCA_002399505.1 Caryophanales bacterium UBA4869
GTTCCCTCAACTGAGATGATCACCAGTGCCATGTTAGTTGAAGTCAATAGCGATCTCAGCAAGAATTCCTCTTCTGATAGCGGAGACTATTACAAGTATTCCACCAAGTTTTATCTTGATGGATCCGCTCTCTCTTACAAATGTGAGCTTTCTTCTCAGATAACTCTTCTCAATATCAAGACTGTAACTGAGTCTTCCTCCTCATACAACTACAATTCCGATGGCTTATTCGTTGGAAGCTCAGTCAGTATTCATGAGAAAATCGGCGATGACAACGAATTCAGAATTACTGCCACCTCCACTGTCGAATGGAAGACTAAGTAGTAATTAAGAAGATCTCTGCTTCCCGGGAAACCGGGAAGTTTTTATTTGGTTTATTTTAATTTTGCCGTAAAATAGAAATATGGAAAAGAAATTATTGGCGGAAAACGCAGTCTATCAGATCTACCCTTCTTCTTTTAAGGATTCTAACGGTGACGGCAGAGGCGATATCAGAGGAATTATCTCTAAACTCGATTATCTGCAGTCTTTGGGAATTAAGTTAGTCTGGCTGTCTCCCATCTACGCTTCCCCCTTGTTTGACATGGGTTACGATATCAGCGATTACTATAAGATCAATCCGCTCTATGGAACGATGGATGATTTTGATGAGCTTCTAAGAGAAGCCAAGAAAAGAGACATGAAAATCATCATGGACTTAGTTGTCAATCACACCTCAGATAAATGCAAGTGGTTTGAGGAAGCGATCAAGAATCCTTCTTCGCCTTATCGAGATTACTATATCTTCAAAGAAGGAAAGAACAACAAAGCTCCCAACAACTGGACTTCTACCTTTTTAGGATCCGCCTGGGAGAAAGTACCTAATGAAGAAAACACCTATTATCTTCATATTTTTGACAAGAAACAACCTGATTTGAATTGGCACAATCCCCATGTCTACGAAGAAGTGAAAAATATCATGAACTTCTGGCTGGACAAAGGCGTCTATGGTTTCAGATGCGATGTCATTTCCATCATCTACAAAGAAAGCTTTGAAGACGGTGGAAAAAGCCGTATCGGTGCACCTATAGGCTCTGAACATTATGTTGCCACCCCAGGCTGTCATCAGATACTCAAGAGACTCAGAAAAGATACTGTCGATCTTCATAACGGAATCCTGATAGGCGAATGTTTTGGTTCCACTCTTGCTGACTGCAAAGACTTTATTGATAACGGAGAACTTGATACCTTCTTCCAGTTTGATTTGGCCAACCTCGATTCTGCTCTCATTAATCCTCGTGTTAACACCAAGAAATTTGTTCAGGGAATCAAAGACTGGCAGAACAAAGTAGACTGGAACGGCAACTACTTGGAAAATCATGACCAGAGAAGATCTGTCGGACGTTATTGCACCTATAAAGACTCGGTAGTAGGAAGCAAAATGCTTCTTACATTAGTCTATACCTTAAGAGGCACCCCTTTTATCTATCAGGGAGAAGAACTCGGAGCTAGAGATTATCCAGCACTTCTGCCAATAGACGATTCCAGAGACTGTGTTACTAAATATATCTACAAGATGGCCACTTCCTATCATATGCCGAAAAAAATGGCCTTAAAGATTGCCATGACTAAAGGACGAGACAACGAAAGAGCTCCGATGGCCTTCTCCTCTAAAGAGGGTTATGGATTCTCTGATCCTTTAATCAAACCCTGGATGCCTTATAACCCCACTTGCAAGACATTAAATGTCGAGAACGAAGAAAAAGATGAAGATTCGACTCTTCACTTCTTTAGAAAGATCAATCAGCTTAGGACTGTGTCTCCTTCCTTATGCTACGGAACAATAAAATTCATGGAATCTCAAAAGGATGTCCTGATTTTCATACGAGAATATGAAAAGGAAAAGACTTTGGTAATCCTCAATATGACTTCTAAAAAGAGAGTTATTCCAAATTATGATTCCTATGAAGGAAAAGAACTTCTTTTAGCCAATTATCATGATTCGTATTCGGATAAGCTAAGACCCTACGAAGCTTTAGTCTACAGAATAAAATAAAACAATCTTATCTATTTATCAGAGATTGCTGTTTCCCCTTTTTTATTGAAGAACAGCTTTTTATTATCCTTGAAATTGAAATAGACAGCTATGAACGCACCGAGAAAAACAACACTTATAAAGGGTGCGAAGTAACCACCCCAATCCAATTTGATATTGGATTTCGTATACCCGAATAAGACACAGACAACAATATCGGAAACTGCTTTTAAAGAATAGACTACAGTCTCTATTCTGAAAACAGGTTTCCGATATTGATCTTTGGTAAACAATCCAACGAGAGAAACAAGAAGCAGAATAGCTGAAAAGATTATAGAAAACAGCATAAGAATAACAGCATAGTGGATGATATCTCCGCTATCCTGATAAAAAACAAGAGAGCCATAACCGGAAACGGAAACCTTTTTATTGTCATTCATAGTGAAGACATAAGGAGTCAGAATAAGTAATAAAAAAAGTATGGAGAAGAGAACTGTCAGCCAGTCAGACAGTCTTTTTCTCTGATTAGGATTAGTCAATATTTCTTTAGTTTCTGCTTTCATTATCAACCTCTTTTTTATCACTGCGGTATCTATTTTATCTTAGTCTGAGAAGATAAGGAACTTCTCTCTGATTATTTTGCTTAAAATATGCATATATCGGATATAATATACATATTGACTAAAGAAATTATGGAAAACACTGAAAAGAAAAAATTCACAATCTGGAAAGATATTGTCAGTATGATAGAAGGCTTTGTCTTAGGAGCTTTTTCCTGGCTTCCTTTCTTTAATACCAAAGCTTTCAAAACCACCTTAGGAAGAGAAGACCAGCTTTATAAAGATCAGAAATTAGGTCCCGCTCTTTTATCTCTCCTGAAAGAAAACTGGCCTTATATCATCGCTGTTATCTTAGGAGCGATATTCTTCTTCCTGACTCCGGTTTCCTATCTGTTCTCGATGTATAAGACAGCAATTTTCTCTATGTTTATCTGCTTTGCTGTCGGTTTCTCTTTACTTGAGATTCAGAGAATCAGAAAGAACAGGAATCAGAAGAAACATCTTTTGACAACCTGTATTTCTTTTGGAGTCGGAATTATCTTAGGCATCATTCTGCATTTTATCGATTTGTCTTCAATCACTGAGATCACCAGTATCTCTTCCTGTTTCATCTCTCTTTTATTGATGATGATTGCTACTTTTATAGGGACTTTCAGCGGAATAGGAATAGGAACTATATTCTTCTTCCCTTCTTTCTATCTGCTATTTGCTTCCGGAATTACAAACCTAAGTTATCTTAATAACATCTCCGTCTTCATTCCCCTTCTTTGCTTCTGTCTTGTCGGCTCGGCTATCGGATATTTCCTCAGTTTCATATTGAGAAGAAACAAAAATATATCAAGCAGCGAACAAAGCGGATTAGCCTTGGGACTCAATTTATCGGGAATCATCTTCATTGCCATGTCATTTATCGATACCAAGAAGGCCGGTCTTCCTTTCTTCAACACCACTTCAAAGATCACTGAAATTGCTCAGCTGATGGTATTGCTTTCAGTCATCTTCGGCAGTATCTTCCTTTCAGTCGTTCTGTCGATTTCTTCTTTTGAGAAACTGAAGAAAGAAAAACAGAATGAAGAAATCGATGAAGACTATGTTCCTAAAATGCCGGTTGAAAAAGTCACTGAGACTACCATTGAAGAGACAAGAGCTTTAACTCAAGAGAAAGAAAACGAAAATGAGACTAGATAGGTTTTTATCTATACATGGTTTTGGTTCAAGAAGAACAGTCAAGAAATTCATGAGAGACATGAAAGTCACCGTCAACGGTGAAACAGTCTCGGTCTATGATACTGAGATCAAGGGAACAGATGTCATTGAAGTAAATGGTCAGCTGATTCCAAATCTTGCCTATGTGACCATTCTTTTGAATAAACCTCAAGACTATATGTGTTCTTTAGTCGATGAAAGATATCCATCTGTCATCAGACTGATTCCTGAGATGTATCAAAAGAGAGTGAGAATAGTTGGAAGACTTGATGCCGATACTACCGGTCTTCTTCTTTTCACTGATAACGGGTTGCTTAATTCACGTCTTGCCAATCCCCGTTATGAGATACCTAAGACTTATGATGTCGAAGTAAATCATATTCTGAAACCGGAATTAGTCGATATCTTCAAAGCCGGTAATCTCGATATCGGAAGAGGAGAGATAGCCTCCAGTTCGATTCTTGAAATCAAAGACGAAAATCATGCCTCTATAACAGTCCATGAAGGCAAATACCACGAAATCAAAAGACTCTTTGGGAAATTCAACTATGACGTCATCAAACTGAAAAGAGTGAAAATGGGTCCTTTGACATTAGGAGACCTAAAAGAAGGAGAATGTCATCTTCTCACTGAGGAAGAGTACAATAATCTTTTGGATTTTGTCCACCTTAAAAGGGAGGAACAGTTATGAGCAATATGATATGTCCGATCTGCGGAAAAGATGATACGGAGACTTTCTTTGATAGAAAGCTCCATCAGCAAGGCTATCACTGCCTATCCTGTAATCGTGATTTTGGAGTCGATGACGGAAAGAAAATCAAACAGTACGAAGATGAACTGAATGATTTTGTCTATGAAAGAGTTGAAAAAGACTCGACGATTAAAAGAATCTACATCAAAAAAATCCTCGACAAAGTGACTCTGAAACCCGAACTTATCAAAAACAAAGTCCTTCAGCCTTATCAGGAAGCCGATATCTCTGATTTATGGCCGACATTGAAGAAATTCCTCTTTGAGCAGATCTATATCTTAGACTGGCCAGATACTCTGACTGGTTTTCTGACTGGAAAGAATGATGAATCATATGAGATTGATATGAAGTTCCAGTTGGCGTTAATCAACCCCATAGTCAAAAAAGGAGAAGCTCTGCTTCCTCCTTACTTAAAAGCCTTAGATACTCTCTTTTCATCATTCTTTGAAATCAACAATGACAATGAACAGCATTAACGATATAAGAAGAATAAAATTCTGGAAGAGGTCTTCTTCTTCAGTAGAGCAGACAGAAGAAGTCGAAATAACTATCGATGCTGACAGTCAGGCTATAATCACCGTCAGAGTCAACGGCAACGAGAAACGACGCCCTCTGAAAACTGAAGAAAGAGAAAAACTCCTATCCGCTCTTTTTGATGAATATCAGATAGATAAAACAGAAAAAGACTATCGCGCCTATAAATACGAAGACAGTATTTCCGATTACACTTTGAAATTCTTCTTAGTCATAGATTTCAAAGACAAAACTTATCTCGCCATCAAAGGGATAAGACCTTTTGAGCAGCCTCATTATCAAGATCTGACCAATCTGATGACTGAGTTTATCAATTAAACTTATCTGACGTCATACTCTTTCCGGACATCATATGTTTTTCGAAGCTCAGGAAAAGATTTTCTGATATTTTCCTCAACGTCTTTTTCCGATGAAGAAAGAAGCTGTAATTCTGAGCCTAGCAGAGAAGAACCGGATAAAAACATCGGTTTTGTTTTTTCATCTGAGCTTTTTATTTCACCCATCGACATATCAAAGACAAGATTGGACGCTCTTTTGAGATAGACGATCTCAAAGGAAGCGGAAGAAGATTTCCTGACTACGGCATTCATAAAAGATTCTTCTTCGAGTATATGGTAATGTTCATCAGAATAACCGTATAAATTCTCCTGCTCGTCTTTTCTGGTTATATAAATGTCCTCTCCAAACCGGAACAGAAAAGAAAATTCCGACTGCTTCTCTTCTTTGACCAGAGAAGCATATAAAAGAAAAGCCATATCAAGAAGAGAGGAGTTAAAGCCAATATTTATCTTCCTCGTCATTTTCTTCTCATCACAATAGAACGTCAATTCACTTTGATAATTCATACTTCAATTATATTACATAAGAAAAGGGCCCAGTTACGCAATTCAACAATTGTGTCTGAGCCCCTATCTTACCGACTCCTTATCGGCTGAATCTATAGAACAAATCGTATCGTATCTGCTCCTCTCTGACCTAGGTCGCCATAACAGAAACATCTAGATCTCGACTAGTACCTTATAAGCTAATATAGAACCATAACTATAATCCCGTATCTAATAGGATCAAATAGTACCAAAAGTACCTGATAGTATCGAGCGTCTCGTAAACTAAGACATCGTAGCATCTCTTATAGGATTGAAAGTATCGGATAGTATCAGCCAGTATCAGCTAGCATCAGCTAAGATCACCTAGTATCGAATAATATCATCCAATCCCTTCCCGTACACCACGTATCGTCCACCTCGTATCTAACCGCATAATCCCTAAATCCAGGGCGATTAAGCTACAAGTCTTTCAACCATTTCACTTTGTCAGCTCGACATTAGTCATTAACAAGAATCGGCAGGAGTCTAAACGTCTCATAGCTCTCAGCAGCTAGGACGACAGCTTACCTGCTTACTTACGGAACTTACCGATTTGACTAGTCATTGGACCATACCGAAATGAAATGATTTGCTAAGAAAGAACTTCCTGGACGCCGGCCCTTATAGAATAGAAAGGGTCTTCTCGTCTCGAAAGCATACCGTTTCTTCTATATCATGGCCAGTGATATACAAATAAAGGGTCTTAAAAGAATGGTGGATAAATTCCGTATCAACTATAGACTTCCGTTAGGTAGATAAAGCTAACTAGAAGCTGTACTCTTTACAAAGCTTATCGAAACCGTCAACGGCACCCTGTTCATCAGTTCCTTCGCAGACTATAGTAAGGACATTACCGCAGTCAATAGGAGCGAGAGCAAAAACATTCATGATGGACTTTAAGTCGCATTCATCGCCGTTTTCTAACTTCAATGTGATGTTGCACTTGTGGTGATTCGCTTCTTCAACCAGTTCAGCACTGGATCTCGAAGTAAGTCCGCCAGCATTAGTGATCTTGATCTTGTAGTTTGTCATTTTGTTCTTTCTTAGCACCTTTATTATAGATAAAATTGAAAGCGATTACAATACCATTGCTTTCAAATTATTAACCAATCCCAGTTACCTGAGAAAAGTTCACGTACTTATTTTACATTATTTCGATGGTTATGATGATAAATATCTTGTAAAAATTCAAAATTAATACCTCATATCTGGTTTAAAAACGCTATATTTACTTAATCATCACACTTACGCTATGAAAGCGACCATTTAGGTATAGCAATATTTAGGTCATATTAGATATATGTCTAGATAGTACTGGGTTTTTTCTCTGCTATAGGTGGTATAATTTAACCAATCTGTGAATTACTAATTCTATTCGGAGGAAAAAATGAATAAAATTACTAAAGCCGTCATTCCGGCAGCTGGCTTAGGAACCCGTTTCCTGCCCGCCACTAAAGCTTTGCCTAAAGAAATGCTTCCTATTGTCGATACTCCTAATATCCACTATATTGTCGAAGAAGCCGTCAAAGCAGGAATAACCGATATATTGATAATAGTCTCCGCCTCAAAGGAAGCCATCGAAAACTACTTCGATGTCAATCCGGCATTGGAGATGAGACTTAAAGCCAGTAAGAAAGACAAAGAAGCTGAAGAAATAAGAGCTATTGCCAATATGGCCAATATCGTCTTTATCCGTCAGAAGGAACCAAAAGGACTTGGAGATGCCATCCTCTATGCCAAATCCTTCATCGGAAACGAGCCTTTTGCCGTCCTTTTAGGTGATGATCTCATCACCTCTGACGTCAAGCCGGCTATCGGAGAACTTATGGATGCCTACTATAAGACCCAGGGAACAATATTAGGATGCAAGAAGGTATCCAAAGACCTTCTTCATAAATATGGTGTTGTCAAACCTACGGGTTCTTCAAGTGGCGATCTCTTTGAAGTCTGTGATATGGTGGAGAAGCCTAAAGATCCCGCTCTTGCTCCCAGTGATGTCGCTGTCTTAGGACGTTATGTCTTACCTCCTGAGATTTTCAAAATCCTTGAAAACACCAAACCCGGTGTCGGCGGAGAAATCCAGCTCACCGATGCCATCAAGACCTCCATGGAAAAGATCAAGTGCTACGCCTGTGTATTCACAGGAACAAGATATGATATCGGAGACAAATTCGGATATATCAAGGCCACTATCGATTTTGCGCTGAAGCGTCCTGATATCGGACCTGAATTACAGGCTTATATCAACACTCTGGCTACTAAGAAGTAAAACCGTTTTCTATATATAGAAGGAGACCCTTACCTATGGAACAAGAACAAAAGAAGATCATGCTGACAGCCGACAGACCGACTGGAAAACTTCATATCGGTCATTATGTAGGATCACTTAGAAGAAGAGTGGAATTACAGGATTCCGGTCTTTTCGATGAATGCTATGTCATGATTGCCGATACCCAGGCTCTGACTGATAACTATGACAATCCGGATAAAGTCAGAGACAATCTTCTCGAAGTAGCTCTCGACTATCTTTCCGCTGGTCTTGATCCTGAAAAGACAACCATCTTTGTGCAATCAAGAATTCCCGAATTATTCGAGCTTTCCTGTTATTTTCTTGATTTAGTCACCCTTTCGAGACTCGAGAGAAACCCAACTGTCAAAACTGAAATCGGAATGAGAGGATTCAATGAATCCATCCCGGCCGGTTTCCTCTGTTATCCTGTCTCTCAGGCTGCTGACATCACGGCCTTTGATACGACAATAGTCCCCGCCGGAGAAGATCAATCACCGATGATCGAGCAGTGCAATGAAATCGTTCATAAGTTCAACTCTCTTTATGGAGAAACACTCGTATCTCCAAAGATCATGCTTCCCGAAAAGGAATCCTGCAAGAGACTTCCCGGAACTGATGGCAAAGCCAAGATGTCTAAATCATTAGGCAACTGTATCTATCTTAGCGATGACGCCAAGACTGTCGATAAGAAAGTCATGACGATGTTCACTGATCCCACTCACCTCAAAGTCGAAGACAAAGGACATACGGAAAACAACCCCGTCTTCCTCTATCTTGACTGTTTCGTCACTGAAAAGCACTTTAAGGAATTCCTTCCCGAATATAAGAATCTTGATGAACTCAAGGCCAAGTATGAAAATGGCGGTTTAGGTGATGTCACAGTGAAAAGATTCCTTTCATCTGTCATCAACGATGTTCTGGAACCTATCAGAATCAGAAGAAAACACTACGAAAGCAATATTCCCGAAGTATATCGAATACTTGAAGAAGGATCAAAGAAAGCCGAGCTCAAAGCTCATGAGACTGTCATGCGAGTCAGAAGAGCTCTCAGAGTCAATTACTTTGAAAATCCCAAGTTCATCGAAAAGCAGAGCAAAGCCTATAAGAAGAAACTGGCTGATGAAGAGAAGATGGCTGAATACTTAGCTAAGCAGAAGAAAAACTAAAATTGAAAGAGGCACAGCTGATGATAAAGCTGTGCCTCTTTTGTTATCTTCGATACTAAAAAACAAAGTTTTGATAAAAATAGGATAATACGAATAGGAAAACTATGTGAATAAGAAGATTTTTGTCTTTCTTTCTTTTATTCAAGTTGAAAAACGACAGCTTAGATAATACAATATAACCACCATCGCGACTGTTCTCATCGAACCAGGTCAGGGCCGGAAGGCAGCAGCCTTAAGATCGAGCCCAGTGTGCGGTGGCTTTTTAAATTAATGACTAAACAAGAACTGTCTCAATGTCTTTCTAAACTATATCGGAAATCCCTGTCCTTAAAAGAAAAGGGAGAGATTCCCGTAAGTGCCTGTCTTCTCTTCGATGACGGAACCTTTATCCTTGAAGGAAACAAGGTCGAAGAAACAGACAATCCTCTTTCTCATGCCGAAATAATGGTATTAGAGAAAGGATTCAGAGAGAAGAACACCCGTTATCTAAATAACGCAGTGATGATAGTCTCTTTGGAACCCTGTCTGATGTGCTTAGGGGCAATAATCAAAGCCGGAATCAAAGAACTGTATTATGTCTTAGATGATCCAAAGCTTGGATCTCTTTCTCATTATCATACTCATACCGATGACAGACTGATGATCACCCGGATTGATGATGATAGATTCCTTCCTCTTTTCAAAGACTTTTTCTCTTCCCTCAGAAGATAGTATAAATATCTTTCTTTTTTATGATAAAATCCTTAGGTATGAAATCTTTATTAATGCTGTCGGCTTATAGAAACAGTCTTTTCTTCCGCTTTCTCTAGCGGGTTTATTTTTATCATTCGTTTTTGCAAAATAAATCACAGGAGAAATAAATAACATGGATTACATGATTGAAAGACTAAAGGCTATGAAGAGACGTTTAAGTGATATCGATAAGATTCTGATGGACGGACAGGCTGACAACAATACTATGACCGCTCTTTCTAAAGAGAGAGCTTCTTTAGATGAACCTGTCACGATGTTCAATGAACTGACTCAGATGGAGTCAGACAGAAATGATGCTGAAAGCATGATGAAGGATCCTGATCCCGACATGAAGGCTTTCGGAAAAGAAACCTTCGACAATCTCGGTACTGAAATAGAAAAGAAGAGAGCGGAAATACAAGTCGCTCTTCTACCTAAGGATATCAATGATGACAAGAACATCATCATGGAAATCAGAGGAGCCGCCGGCGGCGATGAAGCCAATATCTTTGCCGGAGACCTCTATCGTATGTACTCCCATTATGCCGAAAAGAAAAACTGGAAGATCAGTGTCATGGACAGTCAGCCTACTCCTCTTGGCGGCTTCTCATTGATTTCCTTCAAGATTGTCGGAAAAGGAGTCTACTCAAGACTAAAATTCGAATCCGGTGCCCATCGTGTTCAGAGAGTCCCTGTCACTGAAGCCAATGGCAGAATTCAGACATCTACGGCAACAGTTTTGGTCATGCCGGAAGTTGAACATGTCAATATCACCATCAACCCGGCCGACTTGCAGATTGATACTTTCCATTCCTCCGGTGCCGGCGGTCAGAACGTCAACAAGACGGAGTCGGCTGTCCGTATCACCCATAAGCCAAGCGGTATTGTCGTCAGCTGTCAGGTGGAGAGAAGCCAGGTTCAGAACAAAGCCAATGCGATGAACATGCTTCGCTCGAAACTCTTCCAGCTGGAAGAGAAGAAGAGAATGGAAAAACTCAATTCAATCGGCGGAGTCAAGAAGGACATCTCCTTCTCAAGTCAGATTCGATCTTATGTGTTCTGTCCCTATACTCTAGTCAAAGATCATCGAAGCGATTATTCTGAAAATGACGTCAACAAAGTCATGGATGGGTCCATCCAAGGCTTTATCGACAGCTATCTCAAGTGGGATTTTCAGAACAGGCATCGTATCGGATAACGGATAGGAAAGGAGGGATGACATATGAACGGAATTAAAAACTTATTAAAAAAGCAGTGGGTGATAATCAAGAACGAATTCACCTCTGAACCTCCAAAAAAACTTTTAATCAATTCGGCAAAGATATTGATCGGCGCCATCATTGTCGCCTTTGGCACTTCCTTTTTCTTATTGCCGATGAATATCGTCTCTGGCGGTGTCTCCTCCCTGGCTATTATTTTCAACGCGCTTCCGGGAATGAATTCAATCAGCACCAATATCTATATTGTTCTGATAAACTGGATATTCTTTGCTATCGGTCTATTTACACTGGGACTCAAGTATTCTCTTAAGACTATTATCTTCACTATCGCCGAACCTCTGACTGTCATCCTCTTCAGCTGGATTATCGAAACAGTCGTTGTCGACGGTCATCATATTCTCGATATCACCAATATCGCCGATATTCAGCTTGCTAACGGAATCATTCAGGCTGAAGGCTCTGACAGTCTTCTGGCTTTGGTTTATTTTGTCGCTGGTGTCTTAGGAGGCTTAGTCATCGGTGCCGGTATCGGTTTAGCCCTCTTAGGAGGCGGAAGTTCGGGCGGCACCGATGTCTTCAACCTTCTCATGCACAAGTATTTCCACATCAAAGTCGGCACTGCCAGTCTCATCTGTGATTCTCTCATCATTTTCGGCGGCTTCTTTGTCAACGGCTATAATCTCTTGGCCTCGATGGTCGGCATCATCTCCGCTATTCTCTGCTCCTTTATGATCGACAAGGTCTTCTTAGGCTCTGATCAGTATTTTGTCGCTCTCATCGTCTCTAAGAAGTGGCGTCAGCTCAATGACTACATCAACTCCACTGTCCAGAGAGGAACTACTCTTATTCAGGCTCAGGGCGGATTCACCGGTGTCGATACTGTTCTTCTTGAAGTCTGCTTTGATAAGAGAGACTACAATCTTCTACAGCAGATCATCAATCAGATCGATGCCAATGCCTTTGTCACGGTCTTGCGGGCTACGGAGATTGTCGGATATGGATTTAGTCGTGATACTCCTAAATCCAATATGATGGACATTGCCTTGCCGCCTGACGAAGCCAGAAAGATCATCATTCAGGCTAAAAAACAGGAAGAGAAGAAAGAAAGAGAAGAAGTCATCACTAAAGGCGACGGGGATAAAGACAACAACGACAGATTTACCGATAAGTAGATAGATTCGTAATTAGAAGCTTTTTTATATAAACGGCATATGATCTATGCCGTTTTTGTTCATCTATATTATTAAGATTCAGTTAGTATATATTAATAGCCTTTGAATACTAAGCTTGAATGGCTTATACTAGTAAATAATGTAAATCTCCAACAGTCAGAGCTTGACACTATACTGAAAGGGAAAAACGGGTTCGTTGTCAGGCGGCCCAAAAAGAAAAGGGAATATGAAAAAGCATTTAGTCTCGTTAGTAGCTTTTGCCGCGCTGGTTTCGCTTGTTGGATGTAAAGGAAATTCTTCTTCTCC
>DHDT01000060.1:19470-22709 GCA_002399505.1 Caryophanales bacterium UBA4869
CTCCTTCTGGAAGCTCTTCTTCTTCTCCTATTCAGGACACTTCTTCTGCCGCTTCCTCTTCACAGGGCACCTCTTCTTCCTCTTCTGCTGCTGATGTTGCTGTAACTGGTGTCACCTTAAACAAAACAACCGCTGAGCTTATTGTCGGCAACAATGTCACCTTAACTGCCACTGTCGCTCCTGCTAACGCCACTAATAAGACTGTCACTTGGACTTCTGATCATGCTGATATCGCTTCAGTTGCTAATGGTGTAGTCACTGCCAATAAGGCTGGAACTGCCATTATCACTGCTACTGCCGGTGGAAAGAAAGCTACCTGCACTATCACCGTCACTTCTGCAGTCGTTGCTATTAATAAAATCACTTCAGCTGGAAACTATACAGTCAAGGGTGTTGTCAAAGGTTTAAATACTAAAAGCATTATCGTTGCTGATGCAACGGGTGCAATTTTGGTGTTCCTTGGTGCAGTTCCCACCCAGGCAATCGGCGACTATGTTCAGGTCAAGGGTGATGTCGAAGTTCGCGATGCCGCCTTCCAGTTCAAGAATACCTCCGTCGTTACCGCTTTAACTGATACTGCTCCTACTGTCGCAATGGATCCTGTTTTGCTGACAAAAGAAATCGCTGATGGTTTTGCTTCTGATGAAAGCATTACTCCTGCAATGATCAAGAAGTATTCTTGGACCTCAACTGCTGCTAAATCCGGAGGTTTCTGGACTTTGAATCTTGCTGGTTCTAGTGCAGTAATTGAACCTTTATATGTTGATTCTGAAGTTTTCCCACTTGTCGAGAATACTGACTATGATATTGAAGCTATTCGTATTTCCTATAGCTCAAAGTATTCTTATTCCGGTATGATGCTGACTAAGGCTACTGTTCATAACTATGCTGTTGAAACTGTTACTGTTGCAGTTGAGAATGATGGCGCTGCCACTCTCAAGGCAACTGAAACCCTTAATTTAAAAGCTACCGTAAATCCTGCTAAGGCTGAACAGGGTGTTACTTGGTCTTCTTCCAATGAAGCTGTTGCCACTGTCAGTAGCGAAGGTGTAGTTTCCGGCTTGACTGAAGGAACTACTACTATTACAGCTACTTCTACTGCCGACACTACAAAGCAGGGAACTCTTGAAGTTACTGTCACTGCTGCTCCAAGTGATCCTGTCACTTCTTTAGAAGTCGATTCTGAAACAACTATCCTTGATATGTTAGAAGTGACAACTAAGCAGATTACAGCCACAGTTTTACCGGCAACTGCCAATCAGTCTGTTACTTATTCCGGATTTGATGAAACCGTTGTTTCTGTTTCGGCCACTGGTTTGGTTACTGCTTTGAAGACTGGCGCCACTACCATTACTGTCACTACTGTCGGCAAGGATGCCTCTGAAGCTGTATTATCCAAGAATGTTGCTGTTACTATCAACCAGTTTGCCGCTGGAACTGATGCCACTATTGCTAATTTAGCAGCCGGAACTAATGTTGAGGCTGGAAAACTCTACAATGTCACCGGTGTTCTGGAAGGTCTTGATAAGACAAACAAATATGGAAATTCCTATATTACTGATGTTACTTCTGGAAAATCCGTTTATTGTTATGGCTTGACCACTACCGCTTCTGCTTTCTCTTATGCAGATTCTGCTTATTCTTATAAGAATGCAACAGATTCTGTTACTACTTTAGCTGATTACAACAATGGTGATATTATCACTGCTAAATGTGTCTATGCGCCTAATAATGGAGCTAATCGGATTTCTGCCGTTGCATTGACTCGTACTGCTGATACTACTACTAAGTATGCAATCACTAAAGAAGCCACTGAAAACGGTTCGTTTGTTGTTGATAAGGAGACTGCTGCCTATGGCGAAACTGTAACTATTACTCCTACTGCTGTTGAAGGATACGAAATCGGTCTAGTTTCAGTAGAAACAGGTTATGGAACTACTGCTCTCAAAGCGGTTGAAAACGTCTATTCTTTTACTGCCACAGTTATTAACAAGGTCTCTGTCACCTTCAAAAAGACTGTCGCTAGCACTAAAGTAGCAAGCTATAATTTGGTTGGGACTCTCACAAGCGGTGCTAATGAAACAAACGTTCTTTCACAATTCACAAATGGTGCTGATACAACAACTGCCGGATTATCCAATATTGTCACATCCATTTCTGGTTTAACTAATGCTTATTTAGGATATACAGGTTACCTAAATCTTGGATTAAAATTTGGCACTAGCACAAAGACAGGAGCTATGACCCTTGGATTATCTTCAAACGTCATTAAGGCAGTCGTTAAAACTACTGGATGGAAGACTAGTGATACGTTACAGGTAGGTGATGCTGTTGCTCAGACTCCTGGAGTTGCCTACCAAGATGCCAATGCGGAACAGACACTCACTTTTGATTTCACTTCTACCAATAGTCTTTCATTCGTCTACACAAACCGTGGTTTCATTTCATCAATTGAGCTTTACTCTTTAGCAGCTTAGTTTGCTGTTTAACTAAAATCTCTAAGGCTTGGGGAAAACCCCAAGCCTTTTTCATTTTATGGCTTTACACTATTTATAAGTGGATATTAATAGTTCTTTTATAGCTGATCAGTTATCAAAATCCGGAATATAACATTATTACTGATCATTCAATATTTATAAGAAGAAATTACAGGTTAAGTATTCTAATATTATTGGTGATCCCATTTTTTGTATCTGTTTCAATATGTAATATGACTTTATGGGTTAATCTAAAAATACCAGGAAAAGAGTTCAGTTTTTAATAATGGATGTCAAATGTAGTTTTATTCAAATATAGTAAATGTCCCAAAAATATTGAATTTGTCCCACTATAAGTCTTATAATATTCAAGGGAAAAAGAATATGAAAAAAAGTGATGTAATAGACCTGATTAAAGCTTTTTCGAACAACAACAAAACCGAGTTCATCAATAAAAGCAAGGATATAGCTACTGAATTTAAAAATGATGGAGATGAAGAATTATGCCATTATATTTTGGCCTTGCTATCTGAGAACTTAAGCATGGTTCCTCAAGATAATCAGAATTCTCTTTCTTCTTTTTTTTCAGTGGCTAAAGAAAGCAATCAGCCTTTGTATCTTCCAGAAGATATAACCACAGATCTTTTGGGAATTATCAATTCAATAAACGGAAAAAAAGGATTAAATAAGTTTTTATTCGTCGGGAAACCCGGTACTGGTAAAACAGAAGCAGTGAAACAAATAGGGAAGACTTTGCATAGA
>DHDT01000060.1:22851-25917 GCA_002399505.1 Caryophanales bacterium UBA4869
GCCTTAGGACAAACAAACAAAAATATAGTTTCTTTATTTCAAGAAATAAATAACCTTTATGATCCCACAAAGTACATCATTCTTTTTGATGAGATTGATGCTATTGTCTTAGATAGGATTAATAAAAATGATCTTAGAGAAATGGGAAGAGCAACTTCTACTTTCCTAAAAAGCTTAGATGATATGAATGATGATGTTTTGATGATAGCTACGACTAATCTTTTTGATGACTTGGATAAAGCCTTAATTAGAAGATTTGATTCTATTATCAGTTTTGATCGTTACTCTGTTAACGACAAAATTGATATTTCCGATAATCTAATCAGCCGCTATCAAAAAAACAATGGCATTAGCAAAGATAAGAGACTATTATCGAAAATAATAAAATTGACTGATAATGATTCTGTGGTTCCCGGAACTTTGAAAAATATAATTAGAACATCTATTGCCTTTTCTTCTCCCGACAATGACACTGATTATCTCAGAAGGATATTCATTTCCTTGAAAAAACGAGATTACTCTTTTGAAGAATTAAAGGATAACGGTTTTACTGTCCGTGAAATAGAAATCCTGACAGGTGTTTCTAAGAGCACGGTCTCTAGAAAAATAAAGGAGTAAAAAAATGAATGATCTGTTGACCCTTACTAAGGAATTTCAAAACCGAAAGAAAGAAAATCATTTTAATATCCTTTCATCCGTTTATGAAAAAAAGACAATAAAATCTACAACAATAAAAGAGTTTATATATCAATTAGACCAAACCCTGTTTTTCTGGCAGCATAATAACTATATAGAAGAAGAGCTTTTAATAAGCGCTTATGAAAAGACAGTTATTGCTAAGACACATCGAATACATAGAATTTTCAAATACAATAACTTGGATTCTAACTCAAAAATTGTCGGAGCGAGTTTTTATAATCGTGAAAAGGGCAGCAAAGCCCATGTGTTTACCTATCTGATATCAAAAAAGCAACTTCGAGAATCAATCAGCTTATTGGAATCCTATTTAGTTATATTTCAAAATACCTTTGGTGATGCTGCCTCTCAGCATGATTTAGATGAAAAAGCTCGAAACAAAATACCAAATGAAGCGAAAATATCGTTATCTGATTTTTATCAGATAACTCATGAACTATCATATGTCGATAAATTTGATATCTTAGAATGTCATAAGGACATGGCTGATTCCGAGATTATGGTTACTTTTTATCAAACTAATTCCGATATCAGACAAGTCCTTAAAAAACTCTCAATTGATTATATTGATTCTTCTTCTTTTGACAAGAACACTGTTTTATTGGATAAAGTCAATTATGATAGACTGATGCAACTTGCCCCATATCTGATTTCCATGTCAGTTAAGAATTTTACTGATTCCATAGATGAATCATTAAATAGGGACAATTATCAATTTGAAGAACCTGTTCTTCCTAAACCGGGTAAAGAACCAACTATAGGTGTCATAGATACTTTGTTTGATGGTTCAGTTTATTTTAAAGACTTTGTACAATACCAATATTTAGTAGATTCAAACATCCCTGTTGATAAGGAAGATACCAATCACGGAACAGGCATTGATTCATTAATTGTTGATCTTCCTCATCTTAATCCGTCTTTGGATGATGGTTGCGGCTATTTTAAAGTAAGGCATTTTGGAATTGCCACTAAAGGCAAGAACTCCTTATTCACGATTCTTGAAAAGATCCAAACTATAGTTTATAAAAATCAAGATGTTCATGTTTGGAATCTTTCTTTGGGTTCTAGTATGGAGATAAGCGAAAATTCTATTTCACCAGTCGCTGCTTTACTTGATCAATTAGAGAGTAAATTCAATATGATATTTGTTGTAGCCGGAACTAACAAACAAGCAGGTAATAAAAAAGAAATGTATATCGGTTCTCCAGCCGATTCTATAAATTCAGTAGTTGTAAATTCAGTTGATGAGAACAGAAACCCTGTTTCTTATTCGCGTCGAGGACCTGTTTTGGGCTTTTTTATCAAACCGGATATTGGATATTATGGCGGTGATGATAATCATCCTCTAAATGTTTATTACGATAGATCAATTCATTCTTCCTGGGGTACATCATATGCAGCGCCTTTAATTGCAAGAAAACTTTGCTATCTGATTGATGTTTTAGGAATAAGCCGTGAAAATGCCAAAGCATTATTGATTAATTCAGCCATTCCTTTTGATGATAAGACAAATAATAATGTCAATTATGTCGGATATGGTGTTGTTCCGATAAAAATCAAAGACATTGTTTCTTCAGAAGATGATGAAATTAAGTTCATCATCAGAGGAAAATCTAAAAAATACTACACTTACGATTATTCTTTGCCAGTTCCCAGTAATGAGGGCGTTTTCCCTTATAGTGTTAAAGCCACTTTATGCTATTTTCCTACTTGTAATCGTAATCAGGGCGTTGATTATACAGGCACAGAATTGGAATTTAAGATTGGAAAAATCAATAATGATAAAATTGTTCTTAATTCTGACAAAGGATATTCAATCAGTAAGTATATGATTGAAGACGACTCCAGAAAAATATTCAGGAAGTGGGATAACATTAAAGTTCTAAAGACCAAATATAGTGTCAGGTCAAACATGAAAGCAGACAGCAATGGTATTTGGGGAATACAAATTGCCTATTATGATAGAAATCTACAACGATATAATGGAGAATTGCCGGAAATAGCCTGGGGGTTAGCTATTACTTTGAAAGCCACAGATCACAAAAATCGCATTGATTCTTTTATCAACCAATGTACTTTGAAACAGTGGTTAGTCAATAAAATCACGATACAAAACAGAGTTAAAATATATAATCAGATGAAGGAAGACATTCATTTCGAATAGTGTTTTTGGCTTTATTTTCCCTGCGAGTAAGACAGAAATGCAGGTTTTAATATTGTGAAGTAAACCCCTAATATTGGACCCGAACGTCCCGAAGCCATAGGAGGGGCTTTTCTTATGAAATACACGACGGATCAGAAGCTGAGATTAGTGGGGCTCTATCTCAAAGACACGATAATCATGGCGGACTCTTGAACAGTCACAATGTA
>DHDT01000060.1:26032-27024 GCA_002399505.1 Caryophanales bacterium UBA4869
AGACAGCAACACTTTGGTTTATCTTTCTCATCTAAAATGGTAGAAAGTGAGTTTAGATTTTTTATTATGGCTTAATTAACGGTATTTCAACTGCTGCTGAGATTTAGTATGAATAACCGAGTATGATTCCTAGTCTGACAATCATTGACAAAAAAAATCATTGACGTATAATGTGTTCGGAGGTAATACAAAATGACAACAACTATCACTGCCCGTGTTACAAAAGAAGACAAGGGCAAATTTGAAAATCTATGTTCTTCTATCGGTATTAGTTCTTCGACTGCTATTAATATGTTTGTGAAAGCTACTTTAAGAGAACAACAGATTCCTTTTGCATTAAAAGCTGCTGATCCTTTCTATAGTGCTCAAAATCAGGAAAGACTAAAGAATAACATTGATGAGATGGAGAAAAGCGGTGGTAAAATTCACCAGATAAAGACTGATGATTAAAGCATTTACGAAAGATGCTTGGGATGACTATCTCTATTGGGAAAAGCAAGACCGGAAAACATTAAAGAAAATAAACGATCTAATTAAAGACATTGAAAGAAACGGGTATGAAGGAATTGGCAAACCTGAACCTCTTAGAAATGACAAATCGGGTTATTGGAGCCGAAGAATTGATGATTGCAATCGTATCGTTTATAAAATAAAGGACGACATCATTGAAATTGTTCAATGCGGTTCTCATTATCGAGACAAGTAATATTGTATTATACGTATGATTATTGTCTTACAGTGCCTAGCTGTTTGTTATCTAATCTATCAAAAATATGACAGCCATTGCTTTATTGTTTACTTAATACACAGTCTGACATGTTGATTATTTCTAGTTGATCAAGTCAACTAAGAGAAAACTTCTAGTCACTAGAAGTGATTTATAAACAAAAAAACAGCATCTTGAAAAGAAACAAGGTGCTGTTTTTAGAATAGATTATTGTTTATTTCTTCAATTCTTCTTCAATGACTGAATTGATGGTATCAAAAGAAGC
>DHDT01000021.1:0-621 GCA_002399505.1 Caryophanales bacterium UBA4869
AGTATAGAGAGAAGCATGGTGTCGATTACTATTCCTTTTATACTGAAAGCTGGGCGAACAAATTAGGAGAAATTGTAAAAAAACGCGTCATGTTTTGGAAATGGAACTATAATAATGACAGCGACACCAATCTGCCGTAGAAAGAAGGGAAAAATAGATGAAATTTAAAAGATTATTTTTATTAGCCATAGGTGCTGTATTTCTTTTGACAAGTGCAGGTAAGCCTATTGCCACCGCCAATGAGATTGGCGAAATCAAAGAAAATGTTACTCAGAAGGTTATGCGTCTTGCAAACTTGGCAAGTGACGAAGAAGAAACCGAAGATCCTAAAGAGATTTTTAGTAGAGCAATTGAGGATTATAAAGAATAATTTGATGATTATATAAATGTAACTGCTTTAAATGTTATTGATAAGGAAAATGTAACTTTGCCAGACTTTGATATTAATTATGTTGCTCCAACCTATGCTGACGTAATGAATGAGTATCAAATTAATTTAGAATCATCTCTCACTCCTGTCCAACTTGATAAGTATGAATTATTAAGACAAGGAGATTATAACTTTGATAAATATGTTGTTTTAAATCAAAACAAATATCTCGATTTAACTATTCCACCTAA
>DHDT01000021.1:742-6347 GCA_002399505.1 Caryophanales bacterium UBA4869
TAAGTACGATCACATTACAACTATGGCTGTTGTAACAACAGCACTTGTAGGAATATTGAGTGGTGCGGGTTTAACTCAAGCTGCAATAAGTGCATTTACTGGGGCTGTTAGTACTTTATCTGCAGCACTTTCTACTGCTTGGATTCCTATTGTTGGTTGGGTACTTGCTGTTGGTCTCGCTGTTGGAGCTTTAATTGCGTTAACGGTTATTATTGTTCAATATTGGGATGAAATATGTTCTGTTATAAACGACATTAAGAATTGGTTTTTAGAGCAATTTAATGCTTTTGCTGATTTAATTAACTCTTATTTTGATGATGCTATTGCTCAAGGTGAAACCTCAACTATTGCTGAAAGACAAGTTATTGATGGAAAAGAAATAACCTGGAAAGATGCTAGTATGACTCGAGATGTAGCAATTTCTATTGCAACTGATTTAAGAAGAAATGGCAAAGATGTATTACTTATGAAAAATATATCTTTTCCAAGACCTAACGAAATGAATTGGTGGATACCTACAGGATATGTTGATGTTGACTTTGTTATAAAAAATAAACTTTGCCAAGCTCCATATTATTTTAGTACTTATACTTGGTATAATAGCACAGCTAAACGAATGCTGTATGAAAGTGCACCATCATATTCTAATTATGGCGGATATGGATACAATAATCTTGTTTATCACAAATTTACCGAAATGAAATACGCTGTTTATGGGTGGAATCATTATCATGTTGGAAAATATGATCCAATTAAGCAAAAAGCTGTAACATACCCAAAAACCGAAGAAATACATAGTGTACATTCATTTTTTGGATTAGCTTATATAAGACTAGCTAATAATGAAGGATTTGTTTCATATCCTGCTAATCCATAGAGTGGTGGAAAATAATGTTTAAAATTGGAGATTTTGTTGTTTTAAAGAGTGAACCATACCCAGACTTCATAGTAACTAGAATATATAATGATGAATATATGGCAGTTGCTAAGTTCGATGTTTTAGATGGCTTTATTGAAGACGAATATAAGGTTAAACAAAAGTATTTTGCACCTCTTAATTTAGATAAGTGCATAGTACCTGGGATGTCTTATAGACAGATGAGAAAAAATTTCGTGGATTGTGGTTACTTTTCAGAAAATAGAGATGGATCACTTAGTTTAAACTATACCGAAGATAGCATGAATGGTATATCGCCTACTTGGGGATTAGATTTGGATTTTTACCCAATAACTGCCATTGACTAAATTCAGATAAACTAGTCTGTTTTGTGAAGACATAAAGTCACTTGAAATATAGTGACTTTTCTTTTGCCTTCTAGCCCTCCCCCTGGTAGCCTTTAAATTATCCTTGGGGTACCGAGCAAGGGGGACTCACGAAAAATACGAGCCACATATTTTGAAAATCTGAAAATGTAGTGAACCCCTAAACTTGGACTTTAAAAACATCATACAACATTAACATACCAATTTGATAGCACCTCACGAGGTGCTATCAAATTTAGTTTCCGCTGGTTTCTCTCCGTGTTCTAAGTGTTCTAAAGATCATATAGTCATCGACCGGCTTTTTAAGCTCATCGTATGACCTAAACTCATAATCGTGCCCATAGAACATCTCCGTCTTCATCCTGCCGAAGAAGTTATTGTCGTGGCAGTTTCTCAGTTTCGACATCGACTGCCTTATGTTGTGCTTTCTGAGGATCGCCTGGTACTTGCTGGCAAAGAAGCGTACCATCTTGAAGCAAACCCCTGATGTTGGACCAGGGATCATTTTTGAAGCTCATGTCATCTAAAAATAAATGAAGCACGTGTGGATGTATATATGTACTTGATTATGTACGCTTTGTTTTGTATTATGCTAATGGAGGTAAAAGCAATGCCAACAACTAACGCGACCGAACTCAGAAAAAAAACTATTTGAAACTATCGGCAACGTCATCGAATATAACGAACCTGTCATCGTGAATACTAAAAAGGGCAATGCGGTGATCATCAGCGAATCAGACTACAATGCGATGATGGAGACCATCTATCTCATGTCACAGCCGAAACTCGTCAAGAACATTAAAGATGGGGAGAAGGAAAATCCCGAGAATATGATTCCCTATGACCCTGCGGAGAAATGGTGATGTGGGACGTAAGGTTAACCAATAATGCCGAAAAGGACAAAAAGGTAATTAAACAAGCTGGACTTGAGAGCAAGGCAAAGAAACTTTTGGACGTCCTTGCGACTAATCCATACCAAAATCCACCGTCATATGAGAAACTGTCAGGAGATCTGACTGGGTATTATTCTAGAAGGATAAACATCCAGCATCGATTGATCTATAGAATCGATGAAAACAAGCGCATGGTCATAGTCCACGCGATGTGTCGCATTACGAGTGAGTGAGAGTGAGTGTTTGACTTTGAAACTAACTGATTCCACCATTAAAGATATAAGTCGACTCCTTTGATAGTACATTTGCTAATCAAAAGGGACTTTGGCATCAAACTTGAAGTAGACGGTAATTAAAGATAGTTTCAAATTTTTAAAACAAGCACATCTCATTTTGCAAAAAGAAAATAAAAAGAATAAGGTTTGGAAAGTAGAAGACAGTTAAGTTGACTTAAGGATTTTCAAGTACCCATAATTGCTGAATCACAATGGCCCAAATCCATAAAAAAGAGAATTGGTCCGTCTAGTGAATTGATAGTTTCAACAAATGGTCAAAAGACGTACACCCGTCTGATACTAGTATCAAAAGGACGATTTGTGTTAAGGCATGGATCACTAAGCTGAGTAAGCCTAGTATCAAGTAAGCAGTTATAGAAAGAGAGTCGAAGAGGCTGTCTTTTTTGTGAGAGGAGATTTCCACTCAACTATCATTCTAAAACCTATATAAAAAGGTGCACTTAATTGTATTAAAAACATATTATAAAGGTGCAATTAATTTGTTTTTTATTGACAATATTGTTTTCAGAAAAAGTTTAGTTAAAGAACTGAAATGAATCGGAGTGCATTATTACTATCTCGTCAGCTCCACCAAATCACAAAACAAAACACGCTTTATAGACGTTTTTTGGGTTTTCATTGATGGAAGACACACACTTATCTGACACTGGTAAAAAACCAGCACTTTGTAAAAAAACGAGGCTTCTTAAAATGTTCACCATAAAGCAAAAATTATAGGCTGATGCCTTTTTGTCGAGTTGAAATCCATCAGTGGTTGATTTCACATCAGGCTCTTATCTATTCTGTACAGGAACTTGGTCTCTTTAATTGATGAATTTGTCAGACAGTCTTCTTTTCTAATTTAATCTCTTTGTTCTTATGGATAAAGCTATTAATCAGGATAACCAGAAAAACAAGAACATCGCTTAAAGAGACAGAAATGAATATTAGGTCAAACCTGATTAAAGGAAGAATAAAAATAAAAGCAACAGGAAGTACAATTCCTCTTGAAAAAGATATAATAAATGATTTAAAAGCAAGCTTGAGAGACTGATAATAGTAGGCAAAGAACACATTGAGAGAGAGTAAAGGGACAGCGAAGAAGAAAAGACGTATATAGGCATTCCCGATATCAAGAGCTTCAGGATTGCTTTCAACGTTGATAAACAATCTGATCAATGCTGATGGCGCCGCCATCAATATGATCAAGAAGACAATTCCGATTGTTGCTGCGGATGAAAGACCGTACTTTTTAATCTTTTTGATTGCTAATTGATCCTGGTGTCCGAAAGCATCAGAGAAAAGAGGCTGACTGGCTTGTCCTACAGCATAGGAAAATCCTTGGACAAGAGTCATCATATTGCAGATGATTCCAAAAATTCCTAAAGTCGTAGCATCGCTGTTAGTCCAATAATTTAATCTGTTATTGAAGATAGTGATTAAAATACCAGTGCTTACATCAAGGATAAAAGCAGAGATACCAATTTTAATTAAAGCTACTGATGTGTTAATGAAATCAATCGGCTTTGCCAGTTTGAGTCTGTTCTTCTTTTTGAAGAAGTGAAGACAGAGGATGATGACAGTCATTGTCTGACCTATGGCAGTAGCAAGACCCGCTCCTTTGGCATCCATGTTAAGGCCGAAGTCAAAGACAAAGAAGACATCACCCACGACATTGAAGATACCGCTTAGTATTGTCGCAATTGCCGTAAGAGTAGGATCAAAGTCATTTCTTACAAAAGCCATCAGAAAATTGACAAAGACAAAAAGGGTCAGGGCTATTCCGATATAGAAGGAATAATCCATGGCTGTCTCTAATACTTCTTCATTGGAGGCACCGAAGAATACCAGTATATTTCTTCTGAAGACCAGGAAAAATGTTCCTATCAGTATTGCAGTGACAGTAGTCAGGATAAAAGCGACTGTGAAGAAAGAGTTGGCAGTCTTGTCGTCATTCTTGGCCCTGCTTACTGTCATCAAGGTAGCTCCACCTATGCCAAAGAGAGAACCAAAGGCGTAGACGATAGCCCAGATTGGCATACAGACGGCAATTGCCGCCGATCCGACACTTCCACTGTATTGGCCGACACATATGGCGTCGACGATGCTGTAAATGGATACTATAGCCGCTGAAGCCAATGCGGAAAAAAGGAACTTAAAAAAACGCGCTTATCGAACATAAGAAAAGACCTCCATATTTGAAAGCGAACCTTCAACCTCCGAATTGGCATCTCCACCCAAGTTGCCTCGGCGATTGGCTCAACTTCACCTTCATCTATTGTCGGTCCGGTTTTGACAAACAACCTCTAGTGATTATGCGATTTTACACTTTTGGATTATTGGTTTCAAGAATTAAAAGACATCTATCTAATCAAGTAATATATAGATGGTTTTTAAAAGACTTTTCATTGTTTTAAAAGTGAGCCTTGATAGACTCGAACAAAGAGTATTATGTAGATAGACTTTTTAAGTAACCTCTAGGATCTCAATCTGAAGAGTTTTTCTTTGCTTTTTTGGGAAGTCATGATAAAGTGAATTAAAAGGAATGGTGAATTATGGCATCAAACAATGGCGGATTCCATCTGTTCAGGATCTGGAATCAACGATCGATCAAATATTCGACAATCAGAGACAGTGAAAAGAGAGCGACCAGTATCAGTTTCGGCGTAAAGACGATTATCGCATCTGTTTTCTGTGTGGTCTTTGCTGTGCTTTTTGCACTGTGTCTCAAAAACATCGGTCAGAGTTCGACAATTGACGATATTGTTCTTTCCGCTCTTTATATTATAGGAATGGTTATTTGCGGTCTATCTTTTCTCCTTATTCTTTTCACAGCTATCCTCGATGTTCAGTATCAGCTGAGACTAAACAAGAAAGCAATCGGCTGGATTGCCTTGATTATCCTTATTCTGGCCATTGCCGGAAGTGTTGTCGCTGTTCTTATGTTAGGCAAATAATAGTATTAGTTAAGATGAATAGTTTCAGGGTTTCCTGTATAATCTAGCGATTAAACACAGATAGGTTTTCATATATAAGAGACGAAAAAATAGTTTTGCTTTGTAACTTATAAATGGTATTTTTCAGTCTTGAGTACAACATTCTTTTTCGATGCGTGTTATTTTGAATTAATTCATAATATAGAAGAAACAATTCACTGCAATTGTATATATTTGT
>DHDT01000021.1:6489-24857 GCA_002399505.1 Caryophanales bacterium UBA4869
CCCGTCCTCTGGCCTAATAGATAATGAGGAGACTTTAAATCATGCTATTATTTCGTTCCTCTGATGGGGCTGGGGGCTTTGAGGTGTTAAGACTTTTCCCCAAAAGGGAGAGAAAGAAATGAAAGAAATCATTCTTTCTCTTGTCATTCTTTTACTTCTCGTAATGGAAGTAAAAAATGACAGAGATGTCAATAAAAAAGACTAGCATAAGCTAGTCCAAATAACAACACCTCAGAGCTCCCCAGCTCTTGGTATCATAAATAGTATAGGCAATAAAAGAAGGGATTTCAAATAGAGGAGTATTAACACAGTGACTATTGTCAACTGATGAACATCATTAGCAAATCATAGCTGTTAAGAGACAATTGATGGCAATAAGCTATTATTCCAGATTATAATCAGGAAAAAATATTGTATCGATAATAATTTGTAAACAATCAGTCTTTTATAAGAAGACAAGAACGCATTATTTTAGTCTTCTGTAAAAAATGCAAAAATGTGAATAAAAGCTTATTTTTGAGCCATTTTTAATGACTAAAGCGCTTTTATGTCTTATACTATTCACAGCATATTTAATGTTTAGGAGGGCATATGGAGGAAAAAGTATTTCCCATTCCCAAAGAAAGAAGAAGCTTAGAAACTCCTGATTATCTTATCGATGAAAAGGGAAAGGCTGTTTTTGGTACTTTCGAGAAGGAATTTAAGAATTTAAACCTTCTTCAGTGTGATAAACCCACTTATTGGGGCAACTGCTTCAAGAAAAAGAAATTATCTCTCTGGGAAGCTTTGACTGTCAATTTCAAAGACGGCTATCTGTTGTCGGCAATATCAGATATCGGTTTTTTTGGTATTGTCTTCAATATCTTCTATGATTCCAAAGACCATAAAGTTTATTCTTGGATGGAGATGGTCAAATCTAAAGAAGTGACCTTTTCTGAAAACCTTATATCTGACAAGGAGACTTCAGTCTCTATTCCTTCAGTGAAAATGAAGTTCGTCAATTCTTTTCAGATTGGAAAAGTCAGCACTGATGGTTTTCAGCAAAGCAAAGAAATGGGTAAAATCGATTATCATTTTGATTTGAAAGCTTATTCTCTCCCATCTGTTGTTTCGATGCCTTTTGGAAAGAACAGACCTGTTTATTCTGAAAAGCAGTTCTTCAAGGCTGAAGGAAAACTAATCATTAACGGAAAAGAATATCTGACCGATGAAAATAGCACAGCCATCATCGATGATCATCGCGGCTATTATCCTAGAAAAGCTCATTATGATTGGCTGACCTTCATGGGCCGAGGAAAAGACGGGAGGCTGATGGGATTTAATCTCACTGCCAATCAGAGTCTTAATCCTTATTGTCACAATGAGAACTTGATCTTCTTAGAAGGAACAAACAGAGTCCTTCCTCCAGTTCATTTTACAAGGTCGAGGGCGACATTGGATTTTGTCAGCGATGAAAAAACACCTACCATTTGGACTATCAAAGATGATTATGGAATGGTGAGTCTCAGTTTTCGTTTGAAAGGAGCTTTTCTGAAGCATCAGAATTATCTGCTTGTCAAATCTGATTATCTAGCTGTCTTTGGTACTATGAACGGCTACTTGAAAGATGAGAACGGAAGATTCTATGACTTCAATGGCTTAGAAGCGATGGGTGAAGATAAGACGATTCTTCTCTGAAAACTAAGAAATAGGTTAATTATTGAAAGAGAGAAACGATGAAATTAAGCAAAAAAATATTGCTGGTACCTCTCCTTTTATCTACTACACTTACTAGTTGTTCTGGAGCCAATAAGGCCTATGCTGTCGCTGATTATCGTAAGACTTTAGTGTATCACGACAATTTTAAGATTGTTCAGCTTACTGATCTCCATTATGGTGTCTCTACCGATTTTGATGAAGCTAATGCCTATGTGACCAAGGAAATCAAGGAATCATCGCCTGACTTAATAGTCATTACCGGCGATACTTTCATGAATTCCAATGCGAAGATTGTCAATAAGGTTGTTTCCTTCCTGGATTCTTTTGATGTTCCCTTTGCTCTGACTTATGGCAATCATGATTTCCAGGGAGACTACAGTTCTGACTATATTGGGGAGGTGCTGACCAAGACTAAGAATGCAGTCTTTGTCGATTATGCCGACGATGATATCTATGGAAAGACCAACTATTTTATTGATCTTGTAAATGGGGAAGAGACAAAATATCGACTTTACATCATAGATTCCAATTCTTACTGGCAGAGCGGTTTATTTGTCGGCTATGACATCATTCACGAAGATCAGATCAAGCATCTTGAAAAGATTGCTGAAGAATACGGCAAGGTTCCGTCTTTGGCTTTCTTCCATATTCCTCTCTTCGAGTTCACTGATGCCAATAATCTCTATAAAGAAGGAAAGATAGAAGGTACAGGTACTAATGAGGAAAAGTGCTCTGTCGGTTATCAAAAGAGCGATGCGTTTCTAAGGATGAAGAATATCGGTGTCAAAGGCATGTTCATCGGTCACGATCATATCAACGATACAACCTTGCTTTATGAGGATGTCATTCTCTCCTATGGAATGAAATCCACAGCTGAGATCTATCATGACAAAATCGGCTATGCTTCCATCAACCTGACTTCCAGTTCCTTGTCTTTGAATGATATCGAAAAGGTGGTATTAAAATGAAAAAAACTAAATCATTGGCTGTCTTGTATTTCTTCCTTTTCTCTTTGGCAGCATCTCTTTTGATATTGGTTTCCGGAAAGGTGTTTATTGCAAGCGTCAGTTCTCTCTTCGATAATATAGGAAGACTATATTCTTTTATAATAGTTGCTCCTTTGACCACCGCTGTTGTCTATTTCCTTTATCAGCATTTCTTTACTAAGAAATTCACTAAGAAAGGTCTGATAATCACTACGATTGTCTTAAGTGTCTTAGCATATTCAGGTATACAGGGTATGCTCCTCAATAAAGATTATTACTTCACTAACACCTTTACTTTGACTCAGACTGTTATCTCACTCGTGTTCTATTCTCTTCTTATTATAAGTTCGGTTTCTCTTTTGATCATGGTATTGAAGGGCGTGTTTACACTAGACGGCGGTGAACCAGACTATAAAGACATCTTCAAACCAGTTGATAAGGTGTTTAATAAAATTGTATTTGTCTTATTCATTATTTTTTCATTATATTTCCTAGGTGATAGTATTATGGGATTACTCAACTTCTCTCGCTATACTTCCTTCTTTTATTTCTTTGTTGCCCTTCTCATCCTTCTTAGTTTTGTCAATCTGTTCTTTGTCTATTACAACCAAAAGAGCAAAGTCTATGCGATTGTTCTTCCGGTAATCAACCTAGCTTTTATCTTTGCTTTTGTCTTACTGATGTTTTTGGATTTCGGATCATTCATCGAGGCCACTGAGTCTTTGCTCTTGCTGGAATATGCTTCTTCTATGCCAATTGGAATTGTGATTTTCATCATCATGGACTTAGGATCTTCCGCTTATTTCCTCTATCATCTTCTCCATAAAGAAAAGCCCAGTCCGAAGACTGAGCTTAAGGCTGATAACGAATAGTATTTTTTACTTTCCGATAAAACAGACGGCCACCATGCCAGGCCCTGTATGCGACCCTATTACTGGGCAGAGCATCTCCGTATAGATTGTGGCCTTAGGATGTTTCTCTAATATCTTCGCTTTGAGGAAATCAGCTTTATCCTGACTATTACCATGAGTTATGTAGATGACATCTTCGCTTTCATCATCATAGTAGTCTTCAAATCTCTTTAAGATATCAAGCATGGCGACTTTGTCTCCATGCTTTTTTGCCAAAGTGACTAGTTTTCCCTCACGGTCGATTTCCAGGACTGGCTTGATATTGAAAGCCTGGCCGATAAGAGCACTGGCTCCGCTTATTCTTCCGCCTCTTTTCAGATACATCAGATCATCGACCATGAAATAATGTCTCATCTTCTTATTGACGGTATCCAAGTCCTTGGCATTTCTATCAAGACTATATCCTTTTTTCAGATTTCGGACTGCACGATGGACTAAAGCGCCGATTCCTCCTGTTGCACCTAGAGAATCAATACAGACTATGCGATGTTCCTTATCTTCTTCGAAGAGTTCCTTGCTGGCTAATAAAGAACTCTGGAATGTATTAGACAATCCGCTTGACAGGGAGATATAAAGAATAGAGAAACCATTTTTCAGGATTCCTCTGAAATAGTTCTCATAGGCAAAAGGAGTGATCTGAGTGGTTTTGGTTGTCTCTCCTCTCTTCTGAGCCTCATAGAAAGAAGTCATATCGCTCTTGGGTTCGATACCAGAACAGAGCTTCAAAGTGTCTCCGACATTGTATTCCATAGGTACAAAGCAGACGGAATTATCTTTGAGAAAGTTCTTATCGATATCTCCGCCGGCATCCATGCAAATCATGTATTTTTCCATATTATTCAGTCCTTAACTGAGGTATTTTATTTTTCAAAACTTGATAGTACAACCACAATTCATCTACAATAGTGTATTAATACACACATATGTAGAAAGAGGGTTAAAAATGAACTCAAAAACACCTGACAGAAGATGCATAAAGACAAAAAATGCTATTCATAATGCCTTTCTAAGCCTTATTACTGAAAAAGATTATGACAAAATCAAAGTAACCGATATTGTTAAAAGAGCAAATGTGGGAAGAAAGACTTTCTATCTTCACTATGAATCCAAGGATGATGTCCTGAAAGAAATCCAAGATGATTTCTATCAAAGCGGTGATGCTAGGATTAGCAAATATATCCAAAAAGGTGAACGGTACGATATTCACCATATTTTTGAAGATTTAGATGGCTTAATCATGATTTATATAAATTTTTTAAAAGCTTGCGCTAAAAGAGATTCTTATCATTTGCTGGAAGATATCGTTAAAGGATCATTAGAGAGGATTATTTCTTCAGTTCTTAAAGAAAGATATCATATCGCTGATGAAGTTACCCCTTCCTATGTGACTTTCTATTCTTCCGGGATTTCGTCTTTATTCATAAGCTGGCTAAGAGATGAGATTCCTATGAGTCTTGAACAAGTGACTGAAGTTGCTGAGAAGGTTTGCTTTGAAGGGGCTGATTCCTTGATAAAAATAGGTGTTAAAAGGCAAGCCTAGCTAAAAGAAGCATATCTTTATCCTAAATCTCTTGATTTTTTACTTTCTTTCATTTAATATCTCTCTTGCACTATTTGGCTGTGTAGCTCAGTTGGTAGAGCAACCGGTTCATACCCGGTACGTCAAGAGTTCGACCCTCCTCACAGCCACCAGATTGGGATCAATAGCTCAATTGGTTAGAGTACACGGCCCATAACCGTGGCGTTACAGGTTCGAGTCCTGTTTGATCCACCAATTGACTTATGGGGGATTGCCCTGCTCGGGTAATCCCTTTTTGTGTGTGTATATTGCTTTATTAATAAGTGATAAAAGGATAAAATAAATCATCATGGAAAAAGAAAGAATACAGAAGGTATTATCTGAGTTGGGTGTCTGTTCCAGAAGAAAAACTGAGAAGCTCATCGAAGAAGGGAAAGTAGAAGTAAACGGGACTGTTGTCCAAGAGATGGGTTTTAAGTGTCTGATTACGGATGAGATTAAAGTCGATGGCGTTCTTGTCTCCAACACCGGAGATAAAAAACCTGTATATTTAATGCTGAACAAGCCTTACGACTATGTTTCGACTCTTTCCGATCCGGAAGGAAGAAGAACAGTCGCTGATTTGATACCGACCTCTTATGGACGACTCTTCCCCGTGGGAAGACTCGACCATAATTCTTTAGGTCTTCTTCTCATGACCAATGACGGCGAATTTGCCAATTTGGTCACTCATCCTTCCAGCGCTCCTGAGAAAGAATATCTGGTCCGGGGAAAGCATCCGCTTAACGGCGATGAAATCGAAAGACTTGAAAAGGGTCTTTATATTATCAGAGAAGGCTATACGGCTTTGCCTGCCAAGGCCAAAGTCTTAGAAGACAATGATGATGACTGCCTTCTTTCCATCACAATCCGCGAAGGAAAGAAGAGAGAAATCAGAAATATGATGCAGACTTTAGGACATCCTGTCACTATGCTGATCCGTATCAGAATCGGAAACATCATGTTAGGCCGTCTGCCTAGCGGCAAATATCAGGAAATCAATTCTGATTTGATCGATGAACTAAAATCAGAATGCCTTTACGATAAGGAGCACAATACTTTTGTGAAGGACGAAGATGATAGCGAAGAGTAAGACAAAAGGCCGTTTCTCGACTCACGATCAGATTCTCAGATTGGTAATAACTGCTTTTTTGAGTGCCTTAGGATATGTGTTGATGATGCTTGGAAAAGTTCTCCCTTATCCTTTGCTTCCTTTTCTGGAAATAGAACCTTCTGATGCCGTGGTTCTAGTCGCCTATGCCCTATATGGATTCTGGTCCTCAGGTGTAGTCGCTGTATTGAAGACTGTCTTGACTATGCTGACCTTCGGACCAGTCGGTTCGCCAATACCAGTTGGCCAGATTACCGCCATTATCACGTCTTTAGCCTATTCCTTCGGTCTTTTCATCATGGACAAGGTCTTCCGGTCCTTTTCGAAAGGAACTCTTAACCGCATCATTTCCTATGTCTTCGTCATTCTCTTTGTCTCTTCTCTTCTGACTTACCTCAACTATCTTTTTATCACCCCGACTTTTATGACCTATGGTGCTCAGTTTCTGACCGTCTATGATTTCCAGAACAACCAGGGACTGAATGATACCTTCAATCAGTACTTCGGCGTCTTTAAGGGTTCATACGGCGCTATCATCTTCTTAGCCTATTTCCCTTTCAACCTGCTCAAAGGACTTATAGTCTGCTGTATCTATGAACTCGTATTCAATCGTGTCATCTTCCATATTCTTAAAAGCGGTATGTTAGGAACCAACGCTTTCATGAAAGCTGAAGACTTTGCTTCCGTGTCTCCTTTTTCTTCTCTTTTGGTCTTAGGAGAAAGAGAAGCGAAGCTGAAGGCGAAGATCAAAGAAAAAGAAAAGAAGAAAAAAGATGATGAATCCAACTTCACCATCAACAGAATAAAAAGAGAAAAGAATTATTATCAGATTGTCTATATTGTTCATAACGACAGAATAGTTAAAACACCTATTGAAGGCACTTTGGCTATCGACTCAATCAAGGCTCTGGCTCAAAGAGATTATCCTGATTCTCATAATATATCGGTTAAGACTTCTGAGAAGACAGAAAACAAAGACTGTGTATCCTGCAATGAGAGCGAAGAGGATTTCTTTGACAAATATCACGCTGATTCTATTTCGATAAAGACGATAACTTATCTTGTCACGATTGAATAAGCATTAAAAAAGCCCCATTTCTGGGGCTTTTTTAAAGAATATTTACTTTTCGATTTCGATAGCACTGACGGGGCAGGACTGAGCAGCTTCTTCAGCACTTCCTTCATCTTCAGGGGCTACGGCACCAATGACACCGGCTTTGCCATCATCTTCGATAGCGAAGACATTAGGGCAGATTCCAGTGCAAGCACCACAACCGATGCACAGATCCTTATTGACATTAACTTTAACAGCCATTCTTTTATACCTCCGAGATATAAAGCTATTGTAATATCATAAGAACTTTTAATCAAGAAGATAGCTTGATAATTGATGAATTATTTCATTGACATAAGCCCTACTTAGAGTTAATATAATTCACGCCTAGATGGGTCTTTAGCTCAGCTGGTTAGAGCGTGCGCTTGATAAGCGCAAGGTCGGTGGTCCGATCCCACTAAGACCCACCATCTTGTTAAAAACGATTCGGGTGACCGAATCTTTTTTATTTCTCTCCCGCCGTTTTTATCTTTCTGTTTACTTTTCTTGAAAGAACAAACCGGCAATGTTATCATATATGGGCTTTTTAGGGTTTATAGCTCAGCTGGGAGAGCGCTTCCTTCACACGGAAGAGGTCAACGGTCCGAGTCCGCTTAAACCCACCAGGCATGCCAACATAGCTCAGCTGGTAGAGCAACTGATTTGTAATCAGTAGGTTGTAGGTTCGACTCCTATTGTTGGCACCACTTCAAAAATCAAAAGGGCTGTTGCAAAACTCACAAAACAGTTTGCACAGCCCTTTTTGTTGTTAGTCTTAATCGATTGAGAACGCGGCGAGCGTTCTCTGTTATCCTAAAAGATTTGCTCTGAGGCCTTTAGGAAGATAGTTCTTTATTCTGACGCCTCTTTTTTTTCCAAAGCCGAGACGAAGACCTCTGTAGGTCAAAATGACCAGACCGTCTTTGTTTTGACTATCAGTGCGGATTTCATTTCCTTGGACATAATCCAAAGCTTCTTTCGTCTCGAGCTCGAGAGTCGGTATAGACTGACTCACTTTTGAATAGGCGTGGTCGTAAGGACATTTAGGATGATCGGTGTCATCGTTTATCTTGATTCCGGGAGCTATGAAAGGAAGCTTTGAAATTTCATCGTACATTCTAGTCAGAAGATATTCGTTTTTCTTATAGCTGAAGACATTGAGTCTGGATTTGTCATCTTTCTTCTTATATTTGATTTCATGAGCCTGATAGGAAGAGCCTTTGGTTTTTCTCAGGAAACAGAAATAGATGCCTTCTCCCTGATAGATACCGGGAACAAGATGATAGCCGATGTTCTTTCTTCCTTTGAGGATATCAGAAGAGACATTGACCGCTATCATTTCAAGCTCAGGGTGTTTCTTCAGTATTTTTGCTACTCTCTCTTCGTCTTCTTCGACTGACAGAGAACAGGTGGAATAGGCGATTATTCCCTCTTCTTTTGTAAGAGAGACGGCTTTCTCCAAGAGATCATCCTGGATAGGAAGAAGGCGGTCGACTTTTTCCTTGGACCAGTCCTCTTTCATCTTGCTGTCTTTTCTGATCATTCCGCTTCCTGAACAGGGGGCATCCAAAATAACTAAATCAAAGACGGGTTCCACTTCTAATCGGACTGGGTCAAGAGCCAGAGAATAAATAGAGGAAAGGCCCAGACGGTCGGTGTTTTTGGTTATTTCCAACGCTCTTTTATAGGAGATGTCATTGGCGATGATGACGGCATCTTCTCTTCTGAGACTGAGGGCGATTGACTTGCCTCCGGGGGCAGCACAGAGATCGATTACCAGAGGATTTGGTTTTAGCAAAGGAGCCAGATAATAAGATATGGCGGCGCTTGAGGGATCGAGAATATAGAAGCCTCCTCCGAAATGAAGGAGACTCTTCCCTAGCTTTTCCTCTTCTTTGTCAAAACGAAATAATATGTAATCTCTTTCATTTGGTCTTAAGTCTTTATAACAATTTAGTAGGGTCTCTTCATTTAATTTTGATTTATTTAGCAATAATGAGGAAATAGGGTTTTCTGAAAGAGCCTTAGTAAAGGCACAAATATTGTTTTTAGTCGCATAGGGAGAAAGAAGAGAAGAAAAATCGAAACCGTCGTTCTTGTCTGTGATAGCCATTTCATCAGTGCCTTTCTTCGATTGAAAAATAATTAATTGATGATAATATCAATTATAATGGTTTTAGTTAAAAGGGGAATACATATGAAAAAAGCTAAGAAGGCCAATCCGGTCAGAAAGATGACAGCCAGACCTATCATCAAGACTAAGGAACCGACTGAATGCGATGTCGTTGATACTGGTGAAGATCTCTTCTTATCGATGAACGGCAAGAAAGAGAAATTTGCCTCTCAGCTTTCTCCTTTTTATGCTGTCAAAGAGTTTTTCTTCAAAGGTGTGTTTACCTCAGGAAGCGAAATCAGACTTCTTCGTGACAACGGAGAAGAAGTTCCGGTTCACCATTCTGCCAACTGCGGATATACGTTAGTCGGGAAAGCCCAGAGATTCTTCCAGGCTTCCAAAGCCCTCTGCGCAAACGGAGAAGCCAGCGATGACCAGGAATATGTCTATATCAATGAGCATTCCACCCTCTCATATATCGGGCCTAATGAGGAACACACTCTTTATGTCAGAGTCTACGATAATCTAACCGGTGTGAAGAACGACCGCTGGGTTGTCATCTATATTGATTAATTAGGCTTAGTCCTCTGAAAAGAGGACTTTTCTTATGCTATAATCATCTCTAGAATTGAGGTAAGCCCTATGGATATGATTGAGATTATTGAGAAGAAGAAGAGAAAAGAAGAACTGAATCAGCAAGAAATCCAATATTGGATCAAAAACTATTCCGATGGAAACATTCCTGACTATCAGGTTTCTTCTCTTTTGATGGCCATCGTCTTAAACGGCATGACTGAAAAAGAGACTTTTAATCTTACGGAAGCGATGATGCATTCGGGAAAGATGCTTGATCTTTCGGCTATCAAAGGAATCAAATGCGACAAGCATTCCACCGGCGGCGTCGGTGACAAGACCAGTCTGGCCTTATGCCCGATGGTGGCAAGTCTTGGCATTAAGATCGCCAAGATGTCAGGACGCGGCTTAGGTTTCACCGGCGGTACCTTAGACAAGCTCGAATCTATTCCCGGCATGAGCATCACTCTTTCACCGGAAGATTTTATCGATGCCGTCAACAAAGTCGGCATGTCAATCATCGGTCAGTCCGATGAATTGGTTTTAGCCGATAAGAAGCTCTATGCCTTAAGAGATGTCACTGGAACTGTTGATTCCACTGCCCTTATTGCCTCTTCTATCATGTCGAAGAAACTCGCTTCTGGCTGTGACTGCATCCTTCTTGACGTAAAATACGGAGAAGGTGCCTTTATGCAGACTAAAGAAGCAGCTGAGAACTTAGCTAAGCTGATGGTGAAGATCGGAACTAATTTCCATCGTGATGTCAGGGCTGAAATCACCTCGATGAATCAGCCTTTGGGCTTTGCTATCGGAAACATCCTTGAAGTCAAGGAAGCCATCGACACTCTGCATGGAAAAGGACCTAAGGATTTCACCGAACTCTGTCTGTCTTCAGGATCTACCATGTTGGTTCAGGCTAAACTCTATAAGACTCGCGAAGGAGCCAGAAAGGCCCTTTTGGAGACTATTGAGAACGGAAAAGCCTTTGAAGTCTTCCGTCAGTTTGTCATCAGACAGGGCGGAGACGTCAAATATATCGATGACACCTCCCTTTTCCCTAACGCCAGCTATATCTTCCCGGCCCGTTCTATCAAGGAAGGCTATATCAGTGCCATCCATACTAAGGAATTAGGTTTGGCTTCTATGGAACTTGGTGCCGGACGTGAGACTAAGGACGATATCATCGATCCGACAGCGGGTATCGTGGTTCATAAGAAACTCGGCGACAAAGTTGCCAAAGGCGATATTCTCTTCACTCTCTACACTGAAAGAGACAATATGGCTTCGATGATTTCCAAGGTTCAGAATGAGTTTGAATTCTCAACTGACCCTGTCAAGGATATTCCAGCTGTTGTCGAAGAGCTGATCACTTATGATGAGACGACCGATAAGTTCACTATAACAAAGGATTAATCAAATGGCTGTCATTCTTTCCGTCCAGGACTTGTACAAAGAGTTTTCCGGTGTTCGTCTTTTCGAACCTACCTCTTTTATCGTGCGCGACCACGATCGGGTCGCTGTTTTAGGACCTAACGGAACCGGAAAATCAACTTTGCTGAAGATGATCTTGGGACAGGAGGAAAAGAACGGAGGGAATGTCATCATCTCCAAGAACTGTTCTATCGGATATCTTTCTCAGGATGTCATCGAAGATCCCAATCACACTCTCTATGAAGAAGCTCTTTCAGTCTTTAAAAATCTGATTGAGGAAGAAAAGAAAATCAATGAGCTTGCTCAGCGTATCTCTTCTTCTCCTGACGATGAAAAACTCCTTTTGGAGTACTCGAACAAGCAGACGGCCTTTGAGGCCGAAGGCGGATACGAGTACCAATATAAGATCTCCACTATTCTCAATATGTTCTCTTTCTCAAAGGATGACTATCAAAGACAGGTCAGAACCTTTTCAGGCGGTGAGAAGACGCGTGTCGCCTTCGCTAAGCTTCTTCTTCTCAATCCTGATCTTCTCATCCTCGATGAACCTACTAACCATCTAGACATCATCTCCATCGAATGGCTGGAAGATTATCTTCAGACCTATCAGGGAGCAGTTCTTTTTGTCTCCCATGATATCGCCTTTGTGAGAAAACTCGCCAATCGCATTCTCGATATCGACAATCACGTCTATACTTTCTATAACAATGACTATGAACACTTTGCCATCGAGAAGAAACAGCGCTATGAGAATGCTCTTGAGGCTTTCAAGAATCAGGAAGAAGAAAAAGAGAAGCTCAGGAAGTTCATCACTTTCTATATGCCTAAGCCCCGCTTTGCTTCCAGAGCCCGTGACCGAGTCCACAAACTCGACAAACTGGAAAAGAATTCAGTCATCGATCCTAAGATCCGTGATGACAAGAAGATGTCGATGGGTCTCAAAGGTCAGATCAGAGACGGCAAGAAGCTAATTGACTTCAATCAGGTCTCAGTCGGCTTTGATAAGCCTCTGATCAGTGATATCACCTTTACTCTCTTTGGAAGAGATCACCTGGCTGTCATGGGGGCAAATGGTGCCGGTAAGACTACATTTGGCCGAGTTCTTCTCAATGAGCTTCAGCCTCTCTCAGGTTCGATAAGACGCTACTTCCATATGACTGAGGGAGTTCTTCGTCAGGATATCAGATCCTATCAGGATGACGAGACTCTGTTCAATTATTTCCGCAATCTCTATCCTAGGATGTCAAACGAGGATATCTATTCCGGTTTGGCCCGTTACGCCTTCACCTATACCGAGGCCAATGAGAAAAGGCTGTCTGACTTATCAGGCGGAGAACTGATGAGAATCGAAATCCTTCATCTGTCCTTTGAAGACTATGACCTTCTCCTTCTCGATGAACCGACTAATCATCTCGACATGCTTTCTTCTTCCGAACTTATCAACGCCCTCAATGATTACGAAGGAACTTTGGTCATCATATCTCATGACCGTGACTTTGTAGACAAGACCTGCGATAAGCTTCTTTATTTCTATGATGACAAGGGCTACTACTATAACGGACCTTATTCTGAATTCCGCGAAAAAGAGCTGGTCAGCATCATGAATGAGAAGAAACAGAAGCTGGAAGCTGAAAACCAGGAAAGAAAACAGGTCAAGCTGGCAGAGAAAATAGCTTCTCCTGTCAAGAAGACGAGACTTACTCGTGAGTCGCCGGAGAAAATCTTGGAAAAGATTGATAAAGCCGAGAAGAAAAAGAAAGAGCTGACGGAGTTATGTTCCCTTCCCGAATACTATAATGACCAAGACAAAATGGCTCAGCTGAGTTCTGACTTAGACCGAGTCACAGAGGAATTAAAGGCCTTATTTGACGATTTAGAGAAGGCTATGTAACCAATTACACTAAAAAAAACTATTTATTAATGTAATTTATAGTATATAATCATTTTTGCTTTGTTTTTAGTGAGCCTTATAGATGGAGGTACTCGTATGAATGAAATGATTAGAAACGTTGCTATTATCGCCCATGTCGATCATGGCAAGACTACTCTAGTCGATGCTATGCTGAAAACCTCGGGTACTTTCCGAGACAATCAGAAAGTCGGAGTCTGTGTTATGGACTCCAATCCTCTCGAACATGAAAGAGGAATCACCATTTTGGCTAAGACCACTGGTGTCAACTACAAGGGCTACAAGATCAACATCGTCGATACTCCCGGCCATGCCGACTTTGCCGGCGAAGTCGAACGTATCATGAATATGGTCGATGGTGTCTGCCTGTTAGTCGATGCTTTCGACGGACCGATGCCTCAGACCCGTTTTGTTCTGAAACAGGCTATTTCCTATAAGCTCAAAACCGTTGTTGTCATCAACAAGGTCGATCGTCCCGGATGTGATCCTGAACATGCACTGAATGAAGTACTTCAGCTGTTCATGGATTTAGGTGCTACTGATGACCAGCTTGATTTCCCTGTCATTTATACAAGTGCCCTCAATATGACTTCTTCCACAAGTCCTGACCCGGAGACTCAGGTTCACGGAATGGATTGCCTCTTTGATGCCATCATCAAGACCATTCCTCTTCCTAAGGCCGACGAAAACGGACCTTTGCAGTTCCAGCCTTCAATTCTCGATTACAACCGCTATGTCGGTCGTATCGGTATCGGCCGTGTCGATCGCGGCTCTATCAAGCTTGGTCAGAATCTCACCTGTGTGAGACTCGACGGCAAGACTGAAAATTTCCTCGTTGCCAAGTTATTCACTTTCCACGGACTTGACCGTGTCGAAGTCGATCATGTCGACGGCGGCGATATCTGCGGTATGGCCGGTCTTCCTGACATCATGGTCGGAGAGACGGTCTGTGCTCCTGATCACCTGGATGCTTTGCCTGCTCTTCGTATCGATGAACCGACTATGAAGATGACTTTTGCCGCTAACAACTCTCCGTTCTCTGGACAAGAGGGAAAGTTGCTTACTGCTCAGAAGATTCAAGACAGACTTTATGTTGAAGCTCAAAAGGATGTCTCTATGAGATTCCAAGTCGATGCTACCAGTGAAGCCTTTATCGTTACCGGACGTGGTGAACTTCATCTTTCTGTTCTTATCGAGACCATGCGCCGTGAAGGATTCGAAATTCAGGTCTCCAAGCCGATGGTCATCTATAAGACTATCGATGGCGTCGAATGCGAACCTTTCGAAGACTTGCAGATTGATGTACCGGACGAATATGCCGGCAACATCATGCAGTTAGTCGGCGGCAGAGCCGCTGAAGTCATCAATATGAGCGAGAACAACGGTCAGACCCGTTTAGTCTATGTCATTCCTTCTCGTGGACTTATCTCCTTCATGAATCCTTTTATGACTCTGACTAAGGGATACGGAATCATCAACCACTCCTTCAAGGAATATCGTCCTAAGCTCAATCGTCCTATCGGACAGAGACAGTCCGGTGTCTTAGTCTCCACCGATGAGGGCATGTCTACTTCTTATGCCATCAAGTCCACCGAAGAACGTGGAACTATGTTCATTGGGCCCGGCGTTGATGTTTATCAGGGAATGCTTGTCGGCGAAAACAAGTATCAGAACGATCTCGCCGTCAATGTCACCAAGACCAAACCTAAGAACAATGAAAGAAACTCCAACAAGGATGTAACTATTGTTCTCAAGTCTCCTCGAAGAATGTCTCTCGAGGATTGCCTTGACTATATCAACAGCGATGAATTAGTCGAAGTCACTCCTAAATCCATCCGTATGAGAAAGAAGATTCTCGCTACTGATGAACGAAAGAAGTACGAAGCTCATCATCCTGAAGAGTATCGCAAGTACTAAATAATCACAGCTGTCGCAAGACAGCTGTTTTATTATTCGTTCTAAAATAGTAAAATAGTAAACAATATGAATAAAGATATTATTGGAATTGATTTAGGAACTGCTAATACCAACATCTATTCTTCAGTTTCTGACAGTGTCATCTTCTCTGAACCTACAGTTATTGCTTTAGACAGTTTTACCAAGGAAATAAAAGAAATCGGATTTCTAGCTTCTAGAATCCAGGGCAAGACTCCCTACAACTATATTGTCAAGACGCCAGTCGAAAACGGTTTGATTGACGATGAAGAAGCCTGCACTTTGTTTTTAAGCAAGATCTTCTCTCAGCTGAAACTCACCAAAGCCTTTAAGGGCACTTCTCTTCTTTTCAGTGCACCTAGCCGCTGCAGTCAGGTTAACCGCAATGCCATTGCTCAGATTGGCAAAGACTTGGCAGTCCGTGAGATCTTCATCGAAAGCCAGGCTAAGCTTGCAGCTATCGGTGCCGGTGAGAACGTCTATTCCCCAACCGGAACTCTGGTCTGCAATATCGGAGCCGGCATCACTGATATTGCCGTTATCTCCATGGGAGAAGTCGTCAACTGCGGTTCTACCTTTATTGCCGGAAGAACCTTCGATGATGCTATCCGCCGTTACATGATTCAGAAACAGCATCTCTCTATCGGCTATAAGAGCGCTGAATATATCAAGATGAGAATAGGAAACCTTAATCCTCTTTCTGAAAACAGATTAGTGGAGATCAAGGGACGTGATACTATTACCTCTCTTCCTTCGTCAATGATTGTTTCCTCGGGTGAAATCAGGAAAGTCATGGCTCCCTTAGCTGAATATCTGGCTCTTAAGATCACTGATGTCATTTCAATGATCCAGCCGGAATTATCCGCTGACATCCTCACTAACGGTCTTCTCCTCACAGGTGGCGGTTCCTTGCTTCAGGGATTGAAGGATATATTGCAGAGTCTGCTGTCTATTCCTGTCCGTGTCGCCGAAGATCCGATGGAAGCTACGTCGTCTGGTATGAGAATCTTCAGTCAGAATCTGAAGAAAACAAAATAGAGGATAAATAAAATGATCAGTATTATAGATTTGAAAAAAGCCAAGATGCAGGCACTGAAAGAACATGACGCTGATAAGCAGAGTGTTCTGGGTGTGTTGATTGCTGGCTATCAGAAGACTGAGATTGACAAGAAAGTCAAAGGCGAAGAGATGACAGATGCTGATATGGTTTCTCTTCTCAACAAGGTCTTAAAAGAACTTGAAGACGAGAAGAAAATGTATGTCGACGGCAATCGTCTTGATGAAGCTGCTTCTATCGATAAGCAGATGCTTATAATCAAATCCTATCTTCCCCTCATGATGAGCGAAGAGGAAATCACTAAGATCATTGAAGGTCTTTCTGATAAATCCATCAAGTCCGTCATGGCTGAGTTTAAGACGAAATATGCCGGTAAGGTCGATATGGGTCTTGTCTCCAAAGTCGCCCGCTCTTTCCAAAAGTAAACTGATTGAGGAGACTTTGATGTTTAAAGTCTCCTCAGTCATTGACAAAGGGATAAGTTTTACTTAAACTATATTCCGTTGCCATTTTTGGGGGAATAGTTAAATGGTATAACAGCGGTCTCCAAAACCGCTATTGAGAGTTCGATTCTTTCTTCCCCCGCCATTAAACAGATTTGCCCTTATTTAAGGGCTTTTTTGATGCATATTCATCTGTGTAGAGAAAAAACTACACCCGGTCTGTTTCCCGTCTTTCGGCTATCCTTCAGCAGGAAGGACGCTTTTCTCGATAATGAGGGCGATTAAGAACAATAGTCTGAAAATCATCCTTAAGAAAAATTGCTAAGGCCTTTGTAATTCACTAATTTTGATTTAAACCGCATACTAAAAGTATTGAACAAGTTATAAGAAACACTTAGAAGGTTCCTATCAAATAAAAAGAGTTCCTAATTTTGCTTTTTGATTTCTTTAATTGTGTTTTTACTCATTGAAGATTTAAAACTTGTCACAAAGGTAATGATAATTGCTTCAATAGTGATCATACTTAAAATGGCAAAGCAAACTGAAGGGTAAATAAATAGTAAAGAGAAGGAGATGCTTTTATTAACTGCATTGACAATTATTCCCAAATTGGCAATTGCAAAAATGAAGAATAAAACAGAGAACAATAAAGCCTGAACAATATTTACTAGATTTATAGATAATCTCGAAACACCGATTGCTCTAATAATATTGATATCATGTTTCATATTAGAAAGATTTGAATTAAAGAAAATTAGACAAACAGCAAAGCTGGTAATTATTATTATAATTGTTATCAGGAAAATTATTGTTTGAATAGTCGAATTATCTTGAATGGATTCGATTTGATTAGCATAGCCGTTATATTTATTTTTGATATTGACAAAATTTCCAAAAGGACTTTTTTTAGAAAACCTTTTAATGAAATTCAAGTCTTTGAAATAATTCCCGGAAGTCTTAAAAAATATTTTGGAATATTCTTCAGCTGTGTTATTTCTTTTTTGATAACCACTTTTAACAAAGACACATTTTGATAAAGTTACAGCATTTGATAAAACTGAATAAGTATCATTATTGAATAATTCTTCAGAACTCATTTCGCTCCATACAGAATAATCTTCGCTTGTATTATATATATCTACAATCGTCAAGCCTGAGAATTTTTTTCCTATCAGATTATTAATATTGTTTATAATTTCAGGTTCAGATGATGTAGAGCAATCAATATACTTGTTTTTTAAAATGACATCAGCTTGAAGACTTGTAATGGCTACTTCAGTGTAATCGAGGGGATAATGACATTGCTGATTAACATTAAGTCTTGCATCGCGAACAACCCCAATCCGCCCTAAATCTAGCGCTGAATCAAGTTCAACTCCTCCAAAGACTCCTCTATAAGCATAGACACATAGAGCCTCTCCTTTCGATCCTCCAGAGGATAAATAATTGTTTTCGAGGGGATAATCAAACGAATCAGCAACGTTGAATACAATACCATTCGACCATTCTCCCAAAATTTCTTTTTCCTTTTTTAAAAAACTCTGTTTTTG
>DHDT01000021.1:24993-26598 GCA_002399505.1 Caryophanales bacterium UBA4869
CCGCTTCTGTTGCTTGATATCCTAGTTTTGGCTTCAATGAAAGTCTCATTGCTATCATCCTCTGATTGTGCTCGAAGAACGATCTCATTTGTATCAGATACATTAATTGTTAGAATTGTGGCTAGACCAGTAAAACAGAAAATGGACAACAAAATAGAAGTAATCAAAAATATTTTTCTAAATCTAAGAGTAATTAGGGACATTTTTAAAGTGTTGATAAAACTAAGTGAAGCATTTTTACCAATGCTTTTTGCCATAGGGTCAATGATTTCTTGAATCCTTAAAACATTGTCTTTTATTACAGTGCCATGTTCTAGAACTATTAATCTATCTGGCATGTCATCCTCAAAAAAGGAGTCATGAGTAACTATTATTACTAAATGGCTTTTTGAATAATTTTTCAAGACTTGAAAAAGAAGCGCCTTGTTGTTTTCATCTAAGGATGATGATGGTTCGTCAAGGAGTAAAACGGATGGATTTGAAATCAAAGATCTGGCAATAGCCACTCTTTGTTGCTGCCCTTTTGAAAGCTGACTTGGATGATATTTTAATAAATCATTAAAAGAAACACCATTGTCTGGAAAGCCAAGCCTTTGCAAAGCATCTTCGATTAACTTTTGCTTATTTTTTAGCTTGTTTAATGCTGGAAGAAGACATATATTTTCATAGATAGTCAAATCCTCAATAAGATTCAAATCTTGAAAAACCAAACTACAAATTGAACCGCGGTATTTGTCATTGAACCTTCCATAAATATTGCAATCCTCAAAACTCACCGTTCCCGTACTTGGCATTTCTTCACCGGCCATGATCTGCAAAAGCGTAGATTTTCCAGATCCATTATCGCCTTTGATGAAGACCAAACCATTTCTCGAAAATGATAGATTGATATTCATAAGTGCATTGAACTTATGCTTACCATTAAATACTTTGCTTATTTTATTAACGATCAAATACCGTGATTCTTTCATATTAAAATTCTCGATGCTTTTAATTTTTGTATGTTATTTGAAATCAATCAAATAACATTGTTGTATTGAATTAATGTTTTGCTTGAAACGTTTAGATTATCTGCATAAGTAATCATCCTGTAATTTCCTTTGACATATGATGTTGCAATGCTTGTCGCAAACCAATTTTCAGTAACGCTTATATTTTTTGACGAATGGCCTGAAATAGAACTATCTTCAACATCGTTTAATCCCGACCAATATTTAGCATCTGAAAGATTGCACATTTTTTTGTTATATTCCACGGTCACAGAAACAGAAGAATTGTTGTAAATTCTAATTGACCAAGTATTCGTTGTTTTTCCATTTACATATACATCAAAAAACCATAATAAGGCATATAGATTGAATAAGTGTTATATGAATTATAAATATCTGCTGGGAGGCATCCGAGGGATAGAAAAACATCATTTCCATTTGCGTTCTTTTTTACTCCGATATCGATATTAATATACTTATAACATGCATACACAAGTTCAGAGCAATACCAAGAAGAATTTATGTCCGTATTTAACCTGAATGTGTTTAAATTGTAATTCTTGCCTAGCTGTTGCTTAATGAAAAAAATGGCATTCGTTTTGGCTAAAGCGGTTCT
>DHDT01000021.1:26690-28859 GCA_002399505.1 Caryophanales bacterium UBA4869
TTCGTTTTGGCTAAAGCGGTTGCACCGCTGACCCTAAGAATTTTCACTTTAAATTTTGTCATTCTTAAATCATCTAAGAAACCATATTGGACTCCACCACCAACAGCTTCTATAGTTTGGATATAATTTGAATAAGCACCAGAATGATTCATATCGACAATTAATGCATCATGGCCACAATTGAAAAAAGAAGTTTCTGTTTCATATACAATGTCACCTGCTAAAACGTTTGAGTAATCATAAACGGATTTATAGGGCACTCTTTTAAATTCCGTGGAAGGAGTATAAGAATACGTGTCTTTAGAAAGAATATAGTCGGCATCACCACTACTTGGAGAATCTGACCCAGAACTAGATTTTCTTTGAGCAGATTTATTATTTTGTCTTTGAAAATCGCAAATACTTGAATTTAGGCTGTCCACTATTATTCCATTTTCTAAACCAAAATCATAGGTATATTGATAGAGGTCTTTGCTATTTTCAATAGAATAATATTCATTCATGAATATATCAAAAGTTTTTGTGGGGAATTTTAATTGCGTTGCTACCATATTATAATATGAGCCGAGAACATCAACATAAGTTACAATTTCATTTTCACTGTTATTTGCAGAAATTGCTCTTAGAGATGCCTTTCCTGAATCAATCGTTTTGTGATTGCCTTCTTTTACATTCACTCCACATAACAAAATAGTGCAAAATAAAGCACTGACAAATAAACAATGTTTTTTCATTTGCTTTTCCTTTTTAAATGAATCTTATTTATTTCGGAACAAATTCAAAATCTACAATGTATTTTGAAATCTTTTCGGCTTGCTAATTTGGAATACCCTCCTTTTTCTTATACATGATGAAGGCGATGTTTTCTAGAAGAGCAGAAACAAGAACAATGACAGCCATTGTTATTGTGCAAATAAAGAAAATATAATCTCCAGAAGACGCGGGATTAGTAGCCACACCTAACATTCTAAAATAACATGCACGCAAGTTTTGCACATCTATGATTAGGAAGAAGATAAAGAAAACAAGTAGTTTTAAGATTGATAAGACCAAAGCTATGACTGGAAAGAGCGGCTTGTGGTATTTGGCTTGAAGAACAAAAAATATTCCTGTAAGCAATGAAAGAAAAATATAGGATCCCACCGAAATGATCTGATATAAAAAACTATGTATCGCAATGGAGTTGATAATATATAGAATTAACACTAATAGATAGCAAAAACATGTAGTAAGAAATATAATAAATTGTAAATTTACTCTTTTTTTCATTTGCTTCACCTCGAATGGATTATAACATTGCCTTATTGCAGGTGCAATATAAAAAGTGTAAAATTACACTATTAATGTATGATTACAAAAGAAGAATTTATTAAAAAAATTAATTTAATCGCCAAAGACATCCGTAAGGAATATAACCTTACTCAGGATGAAATGTCTGAAATAATCGGGATTTCCAAGAAAACCTTGGTTCAGTCCGAAAAAGGACGTAGATCTTTAGGATGGACCGAATGTCTCGCTATTATTACCATTTTCTGTCGAAGCCAAATATTGCAAGACAGTCTTGGTGGTGATCCAAGAGAAATTGTTCAGGCTTTGGCATTCGAAAATTCAAAGATTAGCTACCCCCTAGTCAAACCGGAATCTTATTGGTGGAGTGACTTGTCAAAAAAAGAGGGATTTAAGATTCAACAAAATATCATTAACAAGCATTATCGTCTGATCACATCCAAAAATGAATTAATCATATCTTCGTTTGATTATGAAGAAATTATTGATTATCTCAACATCCTATTGAAAAAGGAATCTAAGTCTAAGGAAAGTGAAGTGAAAACAAGAAGACAAACAAATGACAGATAAAAAGAAGACCTACTCCCTCATCAGGAATTCGCGCAACCAGACAGCAGAACCCAGAAGTTCTTTTTAAGATTGGATTATGATCTGATAAATGCCTGAATAAACTTGTTCTTCCCCCGCCATAGAACATATTTGCCCTTATTTAAGGTTTTTTTGATGCATATTTTTAAAAGCAATCAAATGATTCTGTTTATCTTACCATTGAGAAGCAATCATTCTAATAATAGAAACAGCAATTGTTTAATATGGGCAGAAGAGCAGAAGATGTAATTTCTTTGTTTGAAACTTACTGATAAAAATATATTGACAGGATTA
>DHDT01000021.1:29060-29715 GCA_002399505.1 Caryophanales bacterium UBA4869
TTCTGCTTATCTACTAGTGAAACGTGAAGGCGTCGAGAGATTAAATTCTCGTTCTTTAGCTAGAGAGACACATACCAGCACTCAGCCTCTCTTCTCTCTTTTTCCCAGCATGGCAGTAATCCTCAAAGAGGTTAAAGACAAAGCCTTCAGTCTTTATGATTCTACTATTACTGATGCTATCCAATCAGAGAGCAAGCCTTTCAAAGCAGTCGGAATAGCCTATATCAGGTTTGCTGAAAATGAAGCGAATCTATTCAAGCTTCTTTTTATGACCGAAAATGATCAAACCTATGCTCATTTCAATATCGATCATCATGCTGCTTCAATTATCGAAGACGTCGAAAAAGAATATGGACTCACTGAAGAATATGCTAGGAGACTATATTTTGAGTCTTGGATAGCAACTCATGGCCTGGCGTCTCTTTTGGCGACGAAGACTTTGGTATTAAAGGACAGTGAGATATCGACAATCCTTGATGATGTCGTAAGAGGAACGTATGAAAAACTGAAAAGAGAAATGGAGAATAAATATGAATGATATTATTCAAGTAAATCACCTGAAGAAAAGCTTTAAAGAAATCAAAGCCGTAGATGATATCTCCTTTATTGTCCATGAAGGCGAGTTCTTTTCCTTTCTCGGTCTCAATGGAGCTGG